>PWJC01000100.1 GCA_003560165.1 Bacteroidales bacterium | reverse complement strand
TCAACTCTTCAACTCTTCAACTCTTCAACTCTTCATTTTTCTACTTTCTACTTTCTACCTTCTACTTTCTACCTTCTACCTTCTTCCTCCTACCTCAACTTCAGCGTAATCACTGAAAACACCGCCAGCATGATGCCTACAATTAAAAAGCGTTGCACGATCTTGGCCTCGTGGTAGCCCAGCATCTGGTAATGGTGGTGCAGGGGGGCCATCCTGAAAACTCGCCTGCCCTGCCCGAAGCGTTTCCGGGTGAATTTGAACCAGCTTACCTGGATGATCACCGACAGGCTTTCGATTAAAAATATGCCGCAGAGTATCGGGATGAGCAGCTCCTTCCGGATCACAATGGCGAATACGGCAATGATGCCCCCGAGCGAAAGGCTGCCCGTATCGCCCATGAACACCTGGGCAGGGTAGGAGTTGTACCATAAAAACCCGACACAGGCCCCCACAAAGGCGGCGATAAAGATCACCAACTCGCCCGTATGGGGTATGTACATAATGTTCAGGTAGTCGGCAAAGAATATATTGCCCGATACATAGGCCAGCACCCCCAGGGTGGCACCGATAATCCCTGATGTGCCCGTGGCCAGCCCGTCGAGCCCGTCGGTGATGTTGGTCCCGTTCGACACGGCGGTGATGATCAGAATGACAATGGGGATAAAGATCAGGAAAGCCCATCTTTTGTAGCCTTCGCCCAAAAAACGCAGCAAGTCCGCATAATCGAATTCATTGTCCTTGACAAAGGGGATGGTGGTCTTGGTCGATTTTACCGATTCGGTCGGAAAGGGGGTGTCCATGACGATCAGGCCCTCCATCTCCAGGATCTCGCTGGGGCTGACCAATTCGAGTGGCAAGGTGGGTTTTTCGCGTATCACCACCCCTTCGTGGAAAAACAGGGTGGCTCCCACAATGACGCCCAGGCCGATCTGCCCCATGATCTTGAACTTCCCGTGAAGCCCCTTCTTGTCTTTTTTGAACACCTTGATGTAATCGTCGATAAAGCCGATGCCTCCAAGCCAGACGGTGGATATCAGCATCAGTATGATGTAGATGTTGTTGAGCCGGGCAAACAGCAGGGTGGGGATCACAATGGCCGCGATGATGATGATGCCGCCCATGGTCGGGGTGCCCTGTTTTTTCATCTGGCCATCCAGCCCGAGATTCCTGACGGTTTCGCCCACCTGCTTCTTTTGCAGGAAAGAAATGATCCTTCTTCCCGAGATCATGGTGATGATCAATGAAAAGATAATCGCCATGCCCGCTCTGAAAGAGATAAATTGGAAGACCCCGGTGCCTGGGATATCGAGGGTTTGATCCAGATATTCGAACAGTGGGAACAGCATCGTTACCTGTTTAGGATTTCCATTAACAATTGTTTGTCGTCGAAAGGGTGTTTCACTCCCCTGACTTCCTGTGTTTTTTCATGACCTTTTCCGGCCACCAGAATGATGTCGCCACCGGCCGCCATCACAGAGGCCACCTGGATGGCTTCTTTGCGGTTGACGATGGTGAGGTATTTGCTCTTCAGCTCCGGCTTGTGTTCCAGCCCCGCTTCCATGTCGGTGATGATGGCTTCCGGGTCTTCGAACCTGGGGTTGTCGCTGGTGAAGATCACCTTGTCGGACCAGGTGGTGGCAATGCTGGCCATGACGGGTCGCTTGGCCTTGTCCCTGTCTCCGCCACAACCGATAACAGTGATCAGGCTCCCACGGCCGCTGTGAATTTCGCGGATGGTCTTCAGTACGTTTTCGAGGGCATCGGGGGTGTGGGCAAAATCGATGATGCCGGTTATGCCCCCCTTGCCCGCAAAATGCTCAAAACGTCCCCTGGCCGGGCCACACTGGCTCAGGGCGGCGAGCAACTCCTGCTTGTTTTTTCCCATCAGCCGGCCGCTTGCGTACACGGCCAGGATATTGTATGCATTGAATCTGCCGATGAGCCTGCACCAGACTTCCTGGTTGTCGATGCGAAGCTGCAGCCCGGTAAAGCTGTTGTCGATCACCCTGGCCTTGTAATCGGCCATGGCACGAAGGCTGTAGGTCTTTTTGACCGCCCTGGTGTTTTGCAGCATCACCATGCAGTTTTTGTCGTCCAGGTTGGACAGGGCAAAAGCATCAGGGGGGAGCTTGTCGAAAAAGGATTTTTTCGCCTTCAGATACTCCCTAAGCGTTTTGTGGTAGTCGAGATGTTCGTGCGATATATTGGTGAAAACCCCTCCCGAAAACACCAGGCCTTCGGTACGGGATTGTGCCATGGCGTGCGAACTGACTTCCATAAAAACGAATTCGCATCCTGCAACCACCATGTCGTTGAGCAGGCTGTTCAACGACACGGCATCGGGGGTGGTATACAGGGTGTCGATCTCCCGCTCACCGATGCGGTTGCCCACCGTCGAAATCATCCCGCAGGGGTGGCCCAGCGACATGAACACTTCGTGCATCAGGCTGACGATGGTGGTCTTGCCGTTGGTGCCGGTAACCCCTATCAGTTTCAGTTTTGCGGAGGGGTGTTCGTAGAAATTGGCAGCAGCGATCCCCAGGGCTTTGGCGGTATTCCCGGCCCTGATATAGGTGATGTTCTCATCGGTTTCGGGGGGCATGCGTTCGCATAAGATGGCTGTGGCCCCAGCCCCGATGGCGTCGTCGATATAAAGATGGCCGTCGGTGTTGATGCCTTTTACGGCCACAAATAGGACGCCCGGACCTGCCCGGCGGGAGTCGGCAGTAATTGCGGTGACCTCCCTGCCGGTATCCCCGGTGGTTTCCAGTATCCCTGTTTTGTAGATGATGTCGCTGAGCCGCTTCAAAATGTTGTTGTTTTATGATAGTTCGATTAGAATAACACTGCCCGGCCTGACCCTCCTTCCCGGAGGCATGCTTTGCCGTCTTACGCTACCCCTGCCTGTGAACCTGACCCTGAGCCCTGCGTTTTCCAGCACATAAATGGCGTCTCTGAGCCCCATGCCCACGACCTCGGGCACCAGGTTCCCGATAAAGCCCCTTTCGGTAAAGGTCACGGTATCACCTCGTAGCCTGGTGTTCGCAAATGGCGTTTCTGCCTGGTCAACAAGCCTTGCATCCAGAAACCGGTAAATGGTACGCAGGTCGTCGAGGTAGCCGCTGCGCAGCAGGGGAAGGGAAGCGGTATAGCTTTCTGTATCCGGAGCCCCGGGTGCAAACAACTGGGCCGCAAAGATCTTGTCGGCAATTTCCCGGAAAACAGGAGCCGCCACCTGCCCTCCCGTGTATACCAGGCCCCTGGGGTCGTGGATGACCACAATGCAGCTGTAGGCCGGGTTGTCGGCCGGAAAAAAGCCTGCAAACGACGACTGGTATACCACCCCGGTACTGCTTCGATACCCCGCCTGGGTTTGTGCAACCTGGGCAGTGCCCGTTTTCCCCGCAATGGGGTAGGCCGGGGTGTATATGTTTTTGGCAGTACCCTGCTCTACCACCCCGATGAGCAGTTCTCTTACCTGTTGCAATCCGGATGCGCTGGCAATGGAGCGGTCCCCGACCTGTGGGTGGAACTTCCTGACCGTTCTTCCGCTCTGACGAACCTCACTGACCAGCATGGGCCTCATTTTCTTTCCGTCATTGGCCACGGCATTGTAAAAGCTGAGTATCTGCAGGGGGGTGAGCAATACCTCGTAACCGATGGCCATCCAGGGCAGCGACACATTCGACCAGCCGTTGCTGCCCGCATCCCGTATCAGGGGCTGGCCCTCACCGGCTATTTCCAGGCCCAGCTCCCTGTCGAGCTGAAAACTTTTAAGCCTGTCGACAAATCGCTGTGGCTTGTCGCGGTAGGCCTCGTATACGATCCTGGATATCCCCACATTGGACGAAAGCTCGAACGCCTCCCTCATGGTGATGATGCCATGGCCCTGTTCGCCGGCATCGTGCATGATGCGGTCGTAATACCTGATTTGCCCCGTCCCTGTGTCCACCAGATCGTCCGGCTTCACTACCCCGTCTTCGAGGGCCACCAGCATGCTGGCCAGCTTGAAGGTAGAGCCGGGTTCGGTACTTTGGCCGATGGCAAAATTGTAGAGTTCGTCGTAACGGTTGTTGGTGGGGTTGCGCATCAGGTTGGAAATGGCCCTGATCTTGCCTGTGGACACTTCCATGACCACTGCCGTTCCCCAGCTGGCATTGTAGCGCCTGAGCTGCCTGAGCAGCGCCTGGTGGGTGTAGTCCTGAATCTGGATGTTGAGGGTGGTGACCAGGTCCATGCCGTTGCGCGGCTGGATCTCATTCTGGTCGCCGATGGGTATCCACCCATTGCTGCTTCGCTGGACCAGCCTTTTCCCCTGCACCCCCTCGAGGTATTGGCGGTAGGCGCCTTCCAGGCCCACATACACCCCTTCGCGCTCGTAACCGATGGTTCGGGCTGCCATCGTTTTGTAGGGCATTTCCCTTCGCGAATGCTCAATCACGATCAGTCCGCCACGGAAACGCCCCAGGCGGAACAGGGAGAAGGTTTTGAGGGCATTGAGCTCTTGCCAGCTAACGTGGCGCTTGATCAGCAAATACCTTTCGTTATTGGCCCTGGCGCGGATCAGGGTATTTTTGTACTGTGCCGGGTTGCGGTCGCCGAACAGCCGGGAGAGTTGCAGGGCAAGGGAATCGACCCCGGAATAGAAAAGTTCGTCGGAGGTGACTTTGGGGCTGACGTCCATGCGGATCTCGTAGACGGGCAGGCTGGTGGCCAGCAGCCTGCCGTCGCCCGAATAGATATCACCCCTGGCTGCATCAATGTTCTCATAGCGGAGGGTGGCCTGCCGGGCCCTCTCTCTCCAGTGGTCGCCCTGGACAAATTGAATGTAGACCACCTTGGCTACGATGAGCAAGGCAAAGGCTGCCATAAAAAAATACAGCAGCCTGATCCTCCACAATATGTCGCTTTTTGTTTCCAAGCTGCTGTGTCATTTAGTTTTCGGGCGGTAACGGCCGCTGCCGTCTTATGGGCTGTTGCGAAAGATACGTTTCAGCAATCCGTGTTCCCCTGTATTGTCATACACCGTAACCGGGGGCTCCTTTGACTCAATAAAGCCCCTGCCGGCAAGCCGGCGGGCCACTTCCGACTGATTGGTCAGGTACATGAGTTCCGATTTGGTATTGATGTACCTGATTCGGAGTTCTGTCATTTGCCTTCTCATGATCTCGGCCTCCCTGGCCCTTTTTTCGGCGTAATAAGTGTTGAATATCAGGAACAGGGCCAGCCCCGACAAATAGAGAAAGAAAGGCATCATATTGAATGCCGATTCCCTGCCCAGGAAACTGCCATCGAGCAGATTGGAGAAAACCCCCCCGTACCTGCCTTCGCTGGCCTCCCCGCCCTTTTCCTTTCTTTTTCTATATTGGTTTGCTGCCATCCTGGTTTTTTATTTTTTCCGCCACCCTCAACCGTGCGCTCCTGGCCCGGCTGTTTTCTTCCACTTCGGCGGGTTCGGGGGTCCGGGGTTTCCAGAGAGGCACAAAGGGCCTGATAATCCTGCCATAGAAGTCTTTCTCGGGCTCCCCGCTAAAATTGCCCGCCCGCATGTAGTTTTTCCCCAGCCGGTCTTCCAGTGAGTGGTAGGATATCACCACCAGCCTTCCGCCGTCTTTAAGCACCTCTTCGCTTTGGATCAGCAATTCCCTGAGTGCCCCCAGTTCGCTGTTCACCTCGATGCGCAGGGCCTGGAAAACCTGGGCCATGAACTTGTTTTCCCTTCCGCGGGGTGCAAGCCGTTTGAGCAGGTCGGTGAGCTCTCCGGTGGTTTCCAGGGGCTGTTCTTTGCGGGCCTGATCAATGGCGGCTGCGATCTTCCGCGATTGCCTCAGCTCTCCGTAAAGTCGTAACACTTCGGCCAAACGCCCGGTATCGTATTCGTTGACCACGGTTTTTGCGCTGGGTTCCGAGTGCCGGTTCATGCGCATGTCGAGAGGACCCTCCAGTCGCGTCGAAAATCCCCTGCCGGCCTGGTCGAACTGATGCGATGAAACACCCAGGTCGGCCAATATGCCGTCGACAGGCAGGTAGCCGTACAACTTCAGGAAGTTCTTCATATACCTGAAGTTCTGGTTCAGAAAGGTCAGCCTGTCGTCGTCCGGAAGGTTTGCCAGGGCGTCCTCGTCCTGGTCAAAAGCAACCAGCCGGCCCTCGCCCAGCCTTTGCAGGATGGCCCTGGCATGTCCGCCCCCCCCGAAGGTGGCGTCGACATAGGTGCCTCCGGCTTTTACAGCCAGGCCTTCGAGAGCGGCCTCCAGCATCACCGGTTTATGGTACATCCTTGTCTCCCCCTGCCTGATTTATTTTTCCCATGACCTCTTCGGCCAGCGAAGAAAAATTGTCGGGCTCGCTGGCCAGCATCTGTTCATAAGCTTCTTTGGCCCATACTTCAATGCGATCACCATAGGCGAAAAGAACGATCTCCCTGCCGATGCCGCCATAATCCAAAAGGGATTTCGGCAACAGCAGCCTGCCGGCAGGGTCAAGCCTGAGTTCGGTCGCCCCGCGAAAGAAATAGCGAACGAACTCACGGTTTTTTTTGTTATACAGATTCAATGAATTAACTTCACGCGAACTTTTCAACCATTCGCTTTCGGGATACAGTGTCAGGTTGCTTTCGAATCCGCGGTTGATGACAAAACGGCCCTCGTCTCCGGGAGGCATTTGCTTTTTCAGCCCCGATGGCAGCATAAAACGACCTTTGGAGTCGAGCTTACATTCGTATTCTCCAAGCAGATGCGGCATTTTCCCACGTAGTTGGTTTGGTTTTGTAAATATATAAATAAAAACCCCACTTTTTACCACTTTTTACCACTTGTTGATAACTTTTCGGACCCAGGGCCTGGCCCCTGGGCGGGGAGTGATGTTCAACGTATTGGTAATCAATCTACAAGTTCAGGCAGTGGAAAAAACGGACAGACCGCATTTAATTGCCGCCAAAAGGCCGTAACCAGTTGAAAACTCTCTGGTATTGTAGTTTTTTTTAATTTTGATAAGTTCTTCAGGACAGAATATGGAAAGCACAAAACAAGGGCTTCAGCCTCAATTTATCGATGTGGACAGGGTGCTGCGAAACAAGGCAGGAGGTATGTACCATTTTATTCCCGGAGCCCTGGTCCGTTACCTGAAACGGATTGTGCACCAGGACCAGATCAATGAGGCGCTTGAAAAACTGAAACACCTGCATGGCCTCGATTTTATCGAAGCCATCGTTATCGGTGAATTCGGCCTCGACATCCAGGTTGAGAATCCCGAAAATATCCCTGCCCACGGGCGTTACATCGTGGCTTCCAACCACCCCCTGGGCGGTCTCGACGGGATGGCCCTGATGCATGTGATCGGAAAGGTGAGAAAGGACCTGCGTTTTGTTGCCAACGACATCCTGCTCGAACTGCACAACATAAAGGAATTGTTTGTGCCTGTGAACAAGCACGGATACAACAAGGCCGAAGCCGTCAGGGCGCTGGAGGCCTGTTTCGCTTCGGGCGAGCTGGTACTGATATTCCCTGCCGGTTTGGTTTCCCGCAGGCAGGGAAAACAGATCAAAGACCTTGAATGGAAAAAATCCTTTATCTCCAAGGCCGTGCAGCATCAACGCGACATTGTCCCGGTATATATCGAGGGGAAAAATTCCGGTTTTTTTTATAATCTGGCCCGTTGGCGGGGAAAGCTGGGCATCGGCTTTAACCTGGAGATGCTTTATCTGCCCGACGAAATGTTTCGCCAGCAAAACAAAAAACTGCGCATTATCTTTGGAAAAGCAGTGCCGTATACTACCTTTACGAAAAAATATACCCATTTTGAATGGGCGCAAAAAATCAAAGAGCATGTTTACGCCCTGCCCCGGGGCAGGGTAGAGTTTAATGGTTAACCCGAATGCGAATGACAGAGCCAATGAAAGAAAAGGACATCATTCCGCCGGTAGACAGGTCGCTGTTGAAAAAGGAGCTCGACAGCAAAAAGTTTCTGCGTTCGACCAATAACGCGAACAACCAGATCTACATTGTCGATGCCCTCGATTCTCCCAATGTGCTTCTGGAGATCGGACGCCTGAGGGAGGTGTCGTTCAGGCAGGCCGGGGGCGGCACGGGGAAGGAATACGACCTGGATCGTTTCGATACAATGGCCCTTCCGTACAAACAACTCATTGTATGGGATCAGCTCGCTGAGGAGGTTGTGGGCGGATACCGGTATATCTGCTGCTGGGAGGCCGGCAGCAGGGAGGATGGCAGCCCTCATATCGCCACCTCCGAATTGTTCAGATTCTCTGACCGTTTCATTGCCGATTACCTCCCCTATACCATCGAACTGGGCCGTTCTTTTGTTCAGCCCGCCTACCAGCCTTCCAGAGAAAACCGCAAGAGCATCTATTCGCTCGATAACCTATGGGATGGGCTGGGCGCCCTGGTGGTGACCCATCCGCAGCTGAAATATTTTCTGGGAAAGGTGACCATGTACACCCACTTTGACGCATTTGCCCGCGATCTGATCCTTTATTTCATGCAGCGCTTTTTCCCCGATCCCGAAGTGTTGGTCAGACCCTACCATCCCCTGCCCATACAGACCCCCCTGCATGAGCTGGAGGAGGTATTTACCGGGGCCACTTTTGAGGAGAATTACAAAATCCTCTCGCAGAAGGTCAGGGAGCGCGACGAGAACATCCCCCCTTTGTTCAACTCCTACATGGGCCTGAGCCCCTCCATGAAAACCTTCGGAACGGCCATCAACGAAGGCTTCGGGGGTGTGGAGGAAACCGGCATCCTGATCACGATCAAAGACATCTATCCTGGCAAATCGAAACGGCATATAGACTCCTATCAGGCTTAGTTGTGTCTTGCTGCCCTGGCCGAAGAACGGAAGGGGCTTGCCGGCGCTCCGGCTTATCCCTGAAAAACCATGGTCATCAAATCGGCAGAATTTATTAAAAGTGCCACTTCCTATAAGGATTGTCCGGAACCCGTGTTTCCCGAATACGCTTTTTTGGGGCGTTCCAATGTGGGGAAATCTTCGTTGATCAATATGATCACCAATTTCGGAAAGCTGGCCAAGACTTCCGGCTCGCCTGGCAAGACCCAGCTCATCAATCATTTCCTGATCAACAAGGCCTGGTACCTGACCGACCTGCCGGGATACGGCTTTGCCAAAGTGCCCCTGTCAGTGAAACGGCGCTGGGAGAAAATGATCAAAGATTATATGCTGAATCGGCCGAACCTGGTGTCGTCGTTCATCCTGATCGATGTGCGGCATTCGCCCCTGAAAAACGATCTGGAGTTTCTGAAATGGGCCGGTGCCAATCAACTTCCCTTCACCATTGTGTTCACCAAGGCAGACAAACTGGGAAGGTCAAAATTGCAGCAAAACCTCGCTGAGTTTGAAAGAGTCCTGTTTGGAGAATGGGATCCCCTTCCACCCTGCATTGTCAGCAGCAGCAAAGACCGCAGGGGCCGGGACGAGATCCTCGATCTGATAGAGCAGTGGAACAGGGTGTTTTTGCAATGACAACCTCCACTAGCCCGGCCTGAACCTGGCCTGGTGCAACAGCTTTCCTGAATCTGTCTCATGCAGCAATTCCTGGAGGCTCACTTCGGGATTGCGGCGCATATACTCCCTGACGATCTGCCAACCCAGCCAGGACCCGGTGCGGGGGGCCGAATGCCGGGAAAATGCCGAGGTGAAAGGGGCTTGAGTGATAAAATTCTGAATGGCGGCATGATCGCCCGAATAAAGCAGCTCATTGTCCAGCTTATAGGCCCAAACCCTTCCCTGGTTGCGCTGCATCCATTCCATCTGGCCCCCGGTATAGGAGATCTTGGTGGTGTCGGCCGTGCGGGGAAGCAGGCAGTCGATAAAGTACAGCTTTTTGCCCTGGTGGATCATATGGTCGAGCAGGGTTTCGGGGCGAAACCCTGCCTGGGCGAGATGCCTCTCTGCCAGGACGGCCGCCACATCTACCGCCACCATCGCGGGTTGCATCCAGTGGGCCATGTAGCGGGGTATGCCGATCTGCCCGTATACCGGATAGCCCGCCCCCAGGTAATTGTCGAGACCGATCACCAGGTGGTTTTCTGCAAGCAGAACGGGCATCTGGTAATCCAGGCCCGAAACATAGGTATACACCCGGGGTGTTTCCTGTTCGGGGAAGTGATGGCGATAGAACCTGAACGCCTTGCCCAGTGTGGCCGACAGATCATCTAACCGGGGCCATGCCTCACGGGTGTCTTCGTACAGGCCGATCAGAAAGGGATCGGTGATGTAGTTGTAGAGCAGCTGCAACGAAGACGGGTCATCCACCTCTTCTTCCAAAAAAAAGTAAAATTCCTCGACATGTGGAGCGATCTCCTGCCGCAACTTCATGGGGTCGAGTGAAAACAACATCTCTTCGTACCTGCTGATGCGGAGTGTGTCGGCAGGGATGTCCGAAATATCTGCCTCAAAAAAAGGTTTGCGTTCGCGGGGCGAACAGGCAGCCAGCAGGAGGAGGGCAAACAGGAGTGCGACAGAACAATAGGTAGTGCCTGGTTGTTTTAACATAGAGAACTCTGATTCTGTTTTGGCGTGAAACTCCCCCCGGATACTCAAAAAATATGCCAGTCCGGAGTGAATCTTCTGAACAACTATTGAATATTGTTTATTATATTGCAAACGCAAACTTAATCCTGAAAGTATGAAACGGACAATACTCTTTATTGCCTTGCTGCTGAGCATGCCACCACTTATAGCCGATGATTTCGGTTTTCGTTTCGGTATAAAGACCTCTCCCAACCTGTCGTGGTTTCGGACTGAGACCCGGGGTTACGAAAACAACGGTGTGGCCCTGGGATTCTCTTACGGCCTGGTGGCCGATTACGAGTTTGCCCAAAACTACGCCATCGGTTCGGGGTTCAATATTGTGCGTACCGGTGGCACCTTGCGCTACAATTACATCCACGAAGGATTCCCTACCCAGAAGCGCCGGGATTATTCATACCGTTATCTTGAGTTTCCCCTGACCCTGAAACTGAAAACATCCGAAGTAGGTTTTATCACCTATTACGGACAGTTCGGGGTAGGGCTTTCGTTCAATACCCGGGCCCGTGCCGACCAGCGGATTGCCCTGGGCAATGGCAGCTCATTGCGGACTACCGATGTGGACATAAGCGATGAAACCCGGTTTTTGAAAGGCGCCCTGATCATCGGCGGTGGTCTGGAATACAATTTCGGGGGACGCACTTCGCTGTTGGCCGGCCTGACCTTCCACAACGGCTTCTCCAATGTGCTCAGCGTAGACAACCCGGCCGTGCAGGCTACCCCGAGTGCCGTGTCCAACTACCTGGAAATGACCCTGGGGGTATTGTTCTAGGCCCCGCGTAGCTTCTGCCCCTTGGTTTGCCAGTGGCCTGGCTGCCTTGCCAAATCATTTTGTTAAAAGAAGTTCCGGGGAAATGAAAATTGCCCTTGCCCAGATCAATTTCCATACAGGCAATCTGCAGTACAATCTCAACAGAATGCTGGAGATGCTGTCAGAGGCCCGTGCGCTCGGAGCCGACCTGGTTGTGTTCGCCGAACTCTCGGTATGTGGTTACCCCCCCCGCGATCTGCTGGAATCGGATGCCTTTGTTACCAACTGCCTGGAGGTGGTAAACCAGCTCGCAAGGCATTGCCAGGGCATTGCCGCCATTGTGGGCAGCCCGTCATTTAATCCACGCCCCGGCGGAAAGCGACTGCACAATTCGGCCTACCTGCTCTTCGATGGACGGGTGCAGGATGTGGCCCACAAGGGACTGCTCCCCACCTACGACGTGTTTAATGAAAACCGCTATTTTGAAGGGGCCACCGACTTTCATGTCATGAAGTTCAAGGGAAGGCGCATCGCGATGACCATTTGCGAAGACATCTGGAATGTGGACGGACAGGGGCTGTATGCCACCATCCCCTGCGATGAGCTGATAAAGGAAGAGCCATCGCTGATCATCAATATTTCGGCATCCCCCTATGCCTGGAACCACCTGCCCCGGCGGATGGAGGTATTGTCGATGAATGCGCGCAAATACCGCCTGCCACTGTTTTCGGTAAACCTGGTGGGCGGACAGACCGGGCTTTTGTTCGACGGGGTATCGGCGGCGATCAATCCCAGGGGCGAAGTGGCGGGCACCCTGCCCCGGTTTGGCGAAGGAATCTCGGTATTTGACCTCGACCAGGTGTCTCGCGAAAATGGCAGGTCTCTCCCGGCCGAAGCCGGTGGGCATGAAAAAAGCGCCAGCATTTTGGCGGCCCTGGAGATGGGAGTCGCCGACTATTTCAGCAAAACGGGCATGAAGAAGGCCATCATCGGGTTATCCGGTGGCATTGATTCGGCGCTTACCCTGGTAATCGCAGCCCGTGCATTGGGTAGGGAAAACCTTTGGGCGGTCCTGCTCCCGGGGCCTTTCAGCAGCGAGCACTCGGTAAGCGATGCTGTGGCCCTGGCAGAAAATCTTGGGGTGCGCTACGACATCATTTCGGTGAACGATGCGGTACAGAGCCTGGAAAACAGCCTTGCCCCCTTTTTTGTGAACACCTTGCCGGGAGTGGCCGAAGAAAACCTGCAGGCCAGGGCGAGGGCGAACATCCTGATGGGGCTTTCGAACAAATTCGGTCACATGCTGCTGAACACATCCAACAAAAGCGAGGCAGCAGTGGGTTACACCACCCTGTACGGGGATATGTGCGGTGGGCTTTCGGTGCTGGGCGATGTATACAAGACCTGGGTGTATGAACTGGCCCATTACATAAACCGGGAGCAGGAGATCATTCCCGGCAGTACCATCCAAAAGCCCCCTTCGGCCGAACTCAGCCCGGGCCAGAAAGACAGCGATTCGTTGCCGGAGTATGAGGTGCTGGATGCCATTTTGAGCCTGTACATCGACAGGCAGATGGACCGGAAGCAGATCCTGGATGCGGGCATTGATCCCGAACTGGTGAACAAGGTGTTAAGGATGGTGCAAACCAGTGAGTACAAGCGCAAACAGTCGCCTCCGATATTGAGGGTGACCGGAAAATGCCTGGATATCGGGCGCGAAATGCCGCTCGACGCCCATTATCCCTGGTAACGGAAATGGCCCGGAACCCGGTATGCCGGCCGCTTAGTTGTTGATGGACTCTACTGACTTGATCTCAGGAATGGCTTTTTTCATGGCCTGTTCAACACCGGCCTTCAGGGTCATCTGGCTCATGGGGCATGAACCGCAGGCACCCAGCAACTCCACTTCGACCACATTGTCTTCGGTTATGTTCACAAAACGGATATTGCCTCCGTCTGCTTCGAGGTATGGGCGGATCTGGTCGATGACACCCTCTACTTTCTTGATCAATTCGCTCTTTTCTGACATGATATGATTGTGTATGTTGTTATTTTAATCTGGTTTCTTTAAAAATAGTGATGCAAAAATAATGCAAAACTTTTAATTGGCCTAATGGGGGGAGGAAAGTGGAAGTTAGTAGGTAGTAGGTAGTAGGTAGTAGGTAGTAGGTAGTAGGTAGTAAGTAGTAAGTAGTAAGTAGTAAGTAGTAAGTAGTAGGTAGGAAGAAGAAAGTTTAATGTTTGAATATCAAATACTTAAGCTTTAAACCTTTCAACTTTTTTCACTGTATTCTGTTCACTTTCCATCACCTTCCGTTTTTCTACTGCTTTCCAATTTCGCTTCTTGTCCTTTGGTTGTACTTTTTCTTTTGGCGATCAAAAGAAAAAGTACCAAAAAGAAAAATCGCCGCTCGCTGTGGGCCCTGCTAAAATCTACGGCCGCTTCGCACACGCAGGCCAAG
>PWJC01000158.1 GCA_003560165.1 Bacteroidales bacterium | reverse complement strand
ATGGAGGATCAGCGCAAGCTAATCCTCCATTTCGTAACCCAATCATACCGCGGTGTTTGTGGCAGGGGTCCGTTTTCACTGATCCGTACGATGACTTGAATAACAGGCGTTTGAATAATATTATGAATTTATGTTTACCTTTTTTGACATTTTATTAAACAATTCGGGCAAACTTTGGTTGTATTGTCAGTCAAAGCAACAATGAACCGCAAATATTATAAACAACCTTAAAAATAAAGCCGTCATGAAAACCAAAATAATCTTCGCAGCAGCAGCAATTCTATTCAGCATCAATGTCTCAATGGCGAATCAATCTGAATCCATGCTCACTTTCTGGAATGTGAGGGGAGAAAAGCTTGTTCAACCCATATTGGCCGAAGAGGAAACAGAGACAATACCTCTCAAAATACAATGCGCCTATAAAAATGCGGGAAGTTCCCACATTTCCAGTATGTTCAACCTCAGTGATCTTTCAAAGCCGGAAGAGGAAGAAGCGCTTCCTTACTATATCTCTGCTGATTAACACTCTTCAAGTGATTTTCGATGAGCTGGCGTTTGCTACGGGTCCTGGGATATAGACAAGGGAACTGCGATAGCAGAAGGGATAAACAAAAAAAGAAAACACGAGTTTGCTCGATGTTTTCTTTTTTGTTTAGACCTGCGTGAGCGCAGCGAACAAAAAGGCTTTTTGTGTTATGGCCACCCCATGGAGGATCAGCGCAAGCTAATCCTCATCAACGCAGCCCGAAAGCTTGCTTTCGGGGCTGTTGCTCCCTCGTTGCCGTTGATCAAGGGGCCGGATGACCGACGGTCTGACCCAGGATGACGTGTTGCGACGGCCTGAGTTGCAACACCTCATGCAGCCTTTGCCTGTCGACTACTCCCCTGACCACCGTAGCCAGGCCCTCCGAGGCGCAATACAGGTAAACATTCTGCGAAATGAACCCCACATCGGTGGCCGAGTAAAAATCGCGGTGGTCCCGGCTTCCCCCCTGCATCCGGTCATGATCGGACACAAAGATGAGGTTCAGCGGGGCTTCCCTGACCCATTCCTGCCCGCCCGCGTAATGCCGCAGGTCTTCATCCCCCAGCTTGACCAGGGCATGGGCAACGGGCTCGTACACATACCAACCCCCGGCCATGATCAGGTAGATGTCGAATTGCTGCCAATTCCTTGCCGAGGGCGCCGTACGCCGCCCATCGCCCCTGTTGATCCCGAAAGCAGCCCACAACAAACCGGATAATTGTTCCGGGCTCAGGGGCTGTTCGCTGAAACTGCGCATGGACTGTCGCTTGTTCAGGGCTTCGAACAAAGGCATTCCACCGGTAAGCCGGGGTTCTGGCAGAGGGAGGGTATCGTTCGCGCATAGTGGCCCATGGACGGACAACAGCAGCGTCAGCAGTCCAATGGAGCATAGCTTTGCATTCATAATCCGTTCTTTTTTACACACACCTCCGGATAACCCTTGCAATGTACGACAAACAGCTGAGAACTGCACGGCAGTGCAATAAATTGGCGTATTTTTACCCCTGATTGAGCAAGAACATGGAAGCCGCGCCAAGCCCAAAGGTCAGCATACGAATGCTGTTTCTCCAGTTCCTGAAACTGGGCCTGATCGCCTTTGGCGGTCCTGCGGCTCATGCAGGGCTTATGGAACGAGAGCTTGTAGCCCGCAAAAAATGGATCAGTGCGCAAACCCTGCTTGATTTCCTGGGAGCCGTCAATCTGATCCCCGGTCCCAACTCCACCCAGCTGACGATGCTTGTGGGTTACCGCTTCCAGGGTTTTTGGGGGTTGCTGGTATCGGGGGGAGGGTTTATCCTCCCGGCGGCCCTTATTACCGGGGTGCTGGCCTGGGCGTACGTCAGCATGGGCAGCATCCCGGCCGTGGGGCATATTCTTTTCGGGCTCAAACCGGCCATCCTTGCCATCATTGCCGGAGCCATTTTTCAACTGGGCAAAAAGGCCTTGAAAAATGCCTGGCTGGCGCTTATGGGGGCAGCCGCCCTGCTGGCCCTGTGGTTCGGCCTGGGGGAAGTTCCTGTGATCCTGGGTGCCGGAGCTGTTGGCATGGTATCGCGGATGCTTCAGCTGGCCCGGACGCGTTATGGCAAAAAAAAGCATGGGGCGGCGGGCGCGCAAAAAAACAGCCCAAAGAACAAACGCCTGTGGATCTTCCCATTATTGCCGTTAAGCCAGGCAGTAATTGTGGCCGCCGCCCAGACAGCTTCCCTGAAACTTTTCTGGATCTTCTTCAAGATCGGCGCCCTGCTGTTTGGCAGCGGCTACCTGCTGGTGGCCTATATGGACGCCGAACTGGTCGATCGCCTCGGATTGCTCACCCGGGCACAACTGCTCGATGCCATCGCCATCGGTCAGTTCACACCCGGCCCTATCCTGACGGCAGCCACCTTTGTGGGCTATCAGCTCGAAGGCATCCAGGGTGCCGTTGCCGCCACCCTGGGCATTTTTTTGCCATCGGTGTTTTTTATCCTGCTGCTCTATCCCTTGATACCCCGACTCCGAAGATCACCCATTACGTCGGCATTCCTGGATTCGGTGAATATGGCTGCGGTATGCGTCATGTTGTGGGTGAGCATTTACATGGCCATCGAAGTGACCGTCGACTGGCGCAGTGCATCCATCCTGGCACTCAGCCTCATTGCCGTGTTTTGGATCAGGCGCATCAGCAGCGTATGGATCGTCCTGTCGGGCGCCCTGACAGGCTATCTGCTCCAACTTGTCTTCCCTTCCTGAAAGGGGGCAAAACCCCGGTTTATTCGTTTATGAAAAGACCGGATAAAAAAGTTCCTGTATATTTGCCCCGCCAATTTTGTTACGAACCCCAACCATCCCTGACGTATGGAACTTTTTGCCGATCAAATTGCCAGCGTACACATTTTGAACCAATACTGGCTCACCCTGCTCATGGTCATCTCCATGGTGCTGGTGTCGCGCACCTTTGTGGCCGGCACCCGCTACTCCCCCATTCTGATCATCGTGGTGTTCGGACTGATCATGGGCTATATCCTGGTCAGTACCGGCATGGCTTCTCCGGGGCTTCCCGAGTTCCCCATTGTGGAACTCACCAGCAGGGTCACCATCACCGCCCTGATGGCCTCCTTCTTTGTGGGGGGGCAGGAGATCCGCAAACTGGTCACCAACCAGAAGATCGATCCCAAAGACATTGTGGTGCCCTCGTCGCAGGAGATCTTCCTGGGCACCAAGGCCACCCAGTTCATGTTTTTGATCAGGGCCTTTTTCATCCTTACCGGCATCGAATCGCTCAAGCGGGTATTCACCGGACACACAACAGGGGATGCCCTCGACCACTTCTACCCCCTGCTGGGTTATATCGGCCTGGTGGCTTCCATCATCCTTATCGACTACCGGGCCAAGATCACCAACAAGGCAAGGTATATCCGAAAGGGGATCTATGAAACCGCCATCATCATTTTGCTGCTGGTGATCTCTTATCATATATCGATGTGGATACGGCCGGTGATCGCCCTGCCCGAGATCTTCTTTGCGATGATCCTTTCGGTGAGCCTTGGTGCCATCATGGTCAGATGGAAGTTCGGCCCCACCATCCGCTCCCTGCTTTTCGCCGGCATCCCGGTGGTGCTGGCCGCCAACTTCATGGTGGGAGGCTCCCGCATTGCCGACGCCTTCATTCTGTCGGGAATGAGCTCGGTATTGTCGTTCGGATTTTTCGGTCAGCTGCTCTGGATGTTCGGCGGACTGGCCATACTCATCTTTTTCGGGATGGCCAACCACATCCGCAACCTGGCCCCCGGCATGGCGGGCTCCCTTTCGCACTCAGGCCTTACCGGTGCCTGTACCGCAGGCGACCTCGGCCCCGAAGCCGCAGTGAGGGCTCCCATCATGATCAACATTCCCTTTATCGGACATATTTTCGTGTTCTCCATCCTGGCAGCCAGCGCTACCGTCGGCAAACTGCTGATCCCGTATGCCCTGGCTGTTACCCTGGTGGGGGTGGCGCTTACCGCCCTGTCGCTGAAGACCCTCAGGGGCGCCCTGGGCCAAGACAAGCTGGAGATCAGGGGCCTGATGCTGTTTTCGCTCGGATGGCAGCTGGTGGCCGTATTCGGCGGACTGCTGATGCTGGGGGTAGCCGGGATGGACCTGGGCAATGCCGTCATGGCCAATGCCTCAGCCATATCGCACTTCGGCTTGTTTGCCGCCATACAGGGGGGGATGTTCGGCACCCAGGCTGCCGGTCTGATCGCCTTTGTATTTGCCATGCCCTTTCTGGTTCACCCCCTGGTGTTCGGCATCTTTGGGAAAACGGCCGAGAACAATGGTATTATGCCTACAAGGATCGTTTACCTGCTGGCAGGCATCGGGGTGATCGGAGTGATTTATGCCATGATCTTCTGAGAGAAGATACGAAGTTCCGCTGGCGCATTGTTACTTTGGCAAAGTTTTTGTATCTTTGTACCTGACATTTTCACGGGGCTGATTTGGATTAGACAGCAGGTTTAGTGGACATGTAAGCATGCCGAGCGTGGTGAATATGGCTCGTTAATCCCATATCACGCAGCCTATAAACGGCAACAATAACTATGCAATGGCTGCTTAACAGAAGCTGTTAAGTGCTGTTTGTTTCCCGGGAAGCCACGCCTGGCCGCGTCCCCAAGGAAACATCATCAAAAGCCGGGCTAAGCCATGTACCGCCCTGATGCATGGTCTACAATTCCAGGGGCTCAGGCAGTGGATAGGGTTGCCTTTTCCCGGTCAGCTGCCGAAATCCAATAAAAGGCTAAGCATGTAGAAAGCATTTTTGCTGCTTGTTTGGACGAGGGTTCAAATCCCTCCAGCTCCACAAAACGATCCTGAAAAGCCTGCCGGCGTTCGCCGGCAGGCTTTTTTTATTTATTTTTTCTGCAATTATCCAGGCAAAACACTTGTTAAAAAAACTTAAACGTGTAAATTTGTGCACAGTCAAAAAAGCTTTCCTTATCGAAAAAAACCATTCACCACTAATCCCACATCTATGCAACAGAAAAGGAAGAAAGTGATCATTATCGGAGCCGCGGGCAGGGACTTCCACAACTTCAACACTTATTTCCGTGGAAACGAACAATACAATGTCGTAGCTTTTACTGCTGCCCTGATCCCCGATATCGACGGACGGAAATACCCTGCCGAACTGGCCGGTGACCTTTACCCCGGCGGGATCCCGATCCACTCCCAGGACAAATTGCCCAAACTGATCAAAGAGTTCGGGGTGAACACCTGCGCCTTTTCCTACAGCGATGTTTCCTACCAGGAAGTCATGGGCGTGGCCTCCATTGTGCATACCGCCGGGGCTGACTTTTTGCTTATCGGGCCGGGAGAAACCATGATCAAAAGCAGCAAACCTGTCATTGCCGTCGGGGCCGTACGCACAGGCTGTGGCAAGAGCCAGACTTCGCGCCGCATCATTGATGCCCTGATGAGCCACGGGATTAAGGTGGTGGCCGTACGCCACCCCATGCCTTATGGCAACCTGGTGGCACAAAAGGTACAGCGCTTCGCAACCATCGACGACCTGAAAAAACACCACTGCACCATTGAAGAAATGGAAGAATACGAGCCCCATGTATCCAGGGGCAACATCATCTATGCCGGAGTCGACTACGAGGCCATCCTGCGGGAGGCCGAAAAAGAGGCCGATGTCATCCTCTGGGACGGAGGCAACAACGATTTCCCCTTCTACAAACCCGATCTGATGGTCACCGTGGTCGATCCCCACCGCCCCGGTCACGAACTGAACTATTACCCCGGCGAAACCACTCTGAGAATGGCCAACATTGTGGTCATCAACAAAATGGACAGCGCAGGCCCTGAAGGCATTCAGACCGTTCGCGAAAACATCGCCAGGGTGAACCCATCGGCCTTTGTCATAGACGGAGCCTCTCCACTTACCGTCGACAAACCCGAACTGATCAGGGGCAAGCGGGTACTGGTGGTCGAAGACGGACCAACCCTCACCCACGGCCACATGACCATCGGTGCCGGTACTGTGGCCGCCCAGAAGTTCGGTGCAGCCGAACTGGTCGATCCCAGGCCCTATGCCGTAGGCCGGCTGCAGGAAACATTCAGGATCTACCCCGGTATCGGCACCCTATTGCCGGCCATGGGATACGGCGAAAAACAAATTTCCGACCTGGAGGCCACCATACGCGGTACCGAATGCGATACCGTGGTGATCGGCACCCCCATCGACCTGAGCAGGGTGCTAAGGATCGATAAGCCCGTGGTGAAAGTGCAGTACGAACTCCAGGAGATCGGCAAGCCCAGCCTCTGCGATCTGGTTTGCGACTTTTTAAAAGAGAGAAAGATGGTCAAAGCCGACTGCGGCAACTGCAAATAGACCGGAAGGGGCTTTTAAGCCCCTTTTTTTTGAGCTGTAAGTACATGTTTTTAACTAAAACTACCTAAATCCACACCGATGAAGAACAAAAGCCTGGTATCCATCAACGATTACACCAAGGAGGAACAACTGCGCATCCTGGAACTGGCAAAGGAATTTGAAAAACAACCGGTACAAACCATTCTGCAGGACCATGTGATCGCCTCCCTGTTTTTCGAACCCTCTACCCGCACCCGACTGAGTTTCGAAAGTGCCGTGAACCGTTTGGGAGGCAAAGTGGTGGGGTTTTCAGAAGCATCGAACACCAGTGTAAAAAAAGGGGAATCGCTGCGCGACACCATTCTGACCATTGCCAATTATTCCGACCTCATTGTCATGCGCAACCCCATTGAGGGAAGTGCCCGCTTTGCCTCCGAAATTTCGTCGGTACCCATCATCAATGCTGGCGACGGGGCCAACCAGCACCCCACACAAACCCTACTCGACCTATACAGCATCCTGAAAACCCAGGGGACCCTCGACAACCTGGAAGTGGCCATGGTCGGCGACCTGAAATACGGCCGCACCATCCACTCACTGGTCATCGCCCTGTGCAACTTCAATACAACCTTCCACCTGGTGTCGCCCGTCGAGCTCAAGCTGCCCAGCTCGGTGAAAATGCACATCAAGGAAAAACAACTGGCCTACCACCAGTATACCGACATGGAGGAGGTGATCCCCAAAGCGGACCTTTTGTATATGACACGCATACAAAGGGAGCGCTTCAGCGATCCCCTGGAGTATGAGCGCATTAAAAACGCCTACAACCTCCACAGGGACATGATCGGCCAAACCAAAGAGAACTTCCGGGTGCTCCATCCCCTGCCCCGGGTCAGCGAGATCAACATCAATGTCGACGACAGCCCCAAGGCCTACTACTTCGAACAGGCACTCAACGGGGTCTTCGTAAGGCAGGCTCTCATCGCATCCATACTTGGGCTCAAATAAGCACAACCACTTCAGAAAAACCCAAAACAATGAACAATAAAAAAGTAACCGAATTAAAGGTTTCCGCCATCGAAAACGGAACGGTGATCGACCACATTCCTTCCAATGCCGTCTTTCAGGTTATCCGAATACTGAAACTGGAGCGGTTTGAAAACATGGTGTTGTTTGCCACCAACCTCGAAAGCAAAAAATACGGGACCAAAGGCATCATCAAGGTCAGCGGCAAGTATTTCGCACCCGAAGAACTCAATAAGATCTCCCTGGTGGCCCCCCATGCCTCCGTCATCGAAATACACGACTTTCAGGTGAAGAACAAGACCGTTGTGGAAACCCCCGACAAGATCAGGGGTATCGTCAAATGCTTCAATCCCAATTGCATCACCAACATCGAAGAGGTTCCGGCCATTTTTACAGTGGTCGACAAAGACGACATCAGGCTCAAATGCCATTACTGCGAAAAGATCACCACCCGCAACACCATTGAGTTCAGGTAGCGGGGCAAAAAACACAGCCCTGAACCACTTATTCCAGCTTGTCTTCGAGCAGCCTGATCTCACTGGCAGGCGAATGGTTGTTGTAGAGGATGTTGTACACGGCGTCCACAATGGGCATGTCGACTGCCAATGTGGCGTTCATTTCGCTGATGCATTTGGTGGCATAATACCCCTCGGCCACCATCTGCATCTCCATCTGGGCATATTTCGGGCTGTATCCCCTGGCCAGCATGGTACCAAACCTCCTGTTGCGGCTGAACTGGCTGTAACAGGTCACCAGCAGATCGCCCAGGTACACCGACTTCTTGATGTCGCGGTGGTTGGGGCTTACCTCGTCGATAAAACGGCTGATCTCCTGAAGGGCATTGCTGATCAGCACGGCCTGGAAGTTGTCGCCATAACCCAGCCCACTGCACAACCCGCTGGCGATGGCAATGATGTTTTTGAGCACGGGCACGTATTCGGTGCCATAAATATCGTCAGAAAGGCTGGTTTTGATATATCTGCACGAGAACAGCCCCGATACGGCCGCCGCATTCACCCGGTTGCGGGCCGATACAGTCAGATAGGCCAGCTTTTCCTGGGCCACTTCCTCGGCATGGCTGGGTCCGCTGACCATTACGAACTGGTCGTATCCGAGCCCGAATTGCTGGTGGAAGTAATCAGCCACCACCATGTTGAACTCCGGAATGATCCCCTTAATGGCACTGACTACGGGCTTCCCTGCCAGCAGTTCTCTGTTGATATCTTTCACCTCGGGGTGCAGAAAGGCGGCAGGAATGCAAAACACGGGGATATCGGCCTGTTCGAGCACCCAGTTCATGTCGTGGGATACGCGCAGCCGGCCTACATCGAACTCTACAGAACTCAAGTAACGGGGGTTGCGATGGTAATCCTTCAGGTGGTCGGCAATCTCTTTTTCACGCACCCACCAATACACCTTTTCCAGGTTGTTGAGCAGGATCTTGACAATGGCTGTAGCCCAGCTACCCGAGCCGATTACAGCAACCTTCACCTTTTGCATAACGGATAAATTGGTTCATGGTATGCTTGTCCGGGCAGTCTGGCCCGGGATACTACAATGCCACTTCCAGGCTGACCTCTTCCCCTTCCCTGACCACCACCACGATGACCCGGCTGCCCGGCCGCAGCCCGGAGAGTGCCTCCATGTACGATCCGATCTCCATTACCTGACGACTGTCGATACGCACGATCACATCCCCGTCGAGTAAGCCCGCGGCCCGGGCGGGGCCGTTGCCGGAAACAGACATCACCCGCAGCCCTTAGCCATCAAAGCCATGGTCGGGCATCAGGCCCAGGCTTGGTCCTGCGGCCCGGGTACGACCGGCGGCCGGGGCGGGCGAAGTGCTGAAGGGCACACGCTCGCCTGCATCGAGTTCTTCCGCCAAATCAAGGGCAAAGGAGATGATCTCAGCGGCACCCGGGTAATTGATCTTGTCGGGGGTATCTTCGGGGCGGTGGTAATCGTCGTGGACGCCGGTAAAGAAGAACAATACCGGGATCTCTTTCAGATAAAAGGAGGTATGGTCGGAACCTCCCCGCCCGCCGGGATTTTTTCGTACGGCAAAATGTGCAGGGGCAAAGGTGTCGATCAACCCGTCCCACACTGGCGAAGAGCCAGTGCCGATCATGGTCAGGGTTTCGTTTTCGAGCCGGCCGATCATGTCGAGGTTGAACATATAATTAACCCTGCTCATGTCGTAGGCATCGCTTTCGGTAAAATACCGACTGCCGATCAGGCCTTTCTCCTCGGCCGAGAAGGCGATAAAAAGGTAATTGTTCCTGTCAAGGGACGAATTCGCAATATGCCTTGCCATCTCCAGGACCCCGGCCGTTCCGCTGGCATTGTCGTCGGCTCCGTAGTGGACGGCATTGGATCCGGGACTGCGGGAGCCCTGAGCCCCATAGCCCACATGGTCGTAATGCCCCCCGATCACTACCGTGGTGGCAGCCTGGTTATCGATGTACCCGGCCACATTGATCCCCGTATGATCCTCCCGGTAGAGGTCGGTATTCAGCGAAAGCTGGGCATGATGATCTGTCATCAGGTGATGCAGCACCTCATACCCCGCAAAAAGAACGGGCAGGTCGAAAGCTTGCCTGCTGATGCGAAGGTCGGCGGGGGGGTCGGGTCTGCTTCCCCCGGTATTTACAAAGATCACTCCGGCAGCCCCTCTTTCGGCAGCCAGGCGGATCTTTTGCTGAACCACCAAAAAAGGCGAGACATCGGCAAGGGTATCGAGTAATTCGGGCAGGTAAAACTCCATGATGAAAAACCTTCCGCCGATATCGCCCAGCAGTGCGTAATCGCACCACGACTCAAAACCGGGCACACCTTCCGTTATGCTCAGGCCATAGCCCACATGTACCGCGGGGGCCTGCACATACCCGCTGGCCGATCCCGGCAGCACAACATAATCTTCTCCGTGTACAAATTCTCTTTCCTTAAATGCAAGCGTGTTGTCATTTCCCCGCACCCAATGGCCCGGGAAGGGGAACTCCTGGTAAAACGAACCGTCGAAAAGCGGTTGCAGCCCCATCTCCGCCATACGCTCCTTCAGATAGGCTGCTGCCTTTCTCTCTCCCTGGGTGCCGGCTTCGCGGCCTTCCATTTCTTCAGAGGCCAGGGTATGGATGTCTTCTTTCAGTCTTTCGATGACTGCTTCTTCAGACAACTCGAAGACCACCTGGGCCCGGAGCATGAAAGGGGCCGCGAACAGCACAAGCCATACGGCAAAAATACATTGCGTCTTTTTCATTGCCTTTGTTTCGTAATGCCGGCAGACGAAACAGGGGGAACCCCCCTTTCTTCGCCGAAGTTTCCGGCTAATTTTCAAACATCGATAAAATTACGTAATTTTCTGCTGCAAAAAGCATACAAATTCCGGGCGCCACTAAGGCTTCCCGGCCTTATCCCTTATTTGTCAAAGAATTTGTGTGCTTTTGCCCTGAGTTATTTATGTGTGTCTTTACTCATTGGTTCAATTAGCAAGGTATGGAAAGAAAAAAGAACCCATTTTGGTTTTGGCTCATTAACGGCCTGATCGCATTGGTCATCCTGGTTTTCATTATCCAGAACTGGGGGGTGGTCACCTTCACCTTTCTGGGCCTGAAACTCGAAGGTTATGGTTTTCTGGTGTTTCTGATCATTTTCCTGCTGGGATTTTTCAGTGGCTGGCTGTGGTCGTACTACCGCGGGCAGCAACAAAAACGGCAGGCAAATATGGAGCAGCAGACCCATAAGCTAGAAGACTGATCAGGACAGTTTCCCTTTATAGTCTTCGTAGGAAAACTGCCTCAGCAGTTCAAAGTGGCCGGTTTCGCGAAAGATGCCGATGGCGGGGTGCATGACCCCGTTAAAATAGGTGGTCTTCACCATGGTGTAGTGCATCATGTCGTCGAAGATCACCCTGTCGCCAATGTTCAGTTCCCTGTCGAAACTGTAATCGCCCATACCCATGTAATCGCCAGCCAGACAAGTACCTCCGCCCATACGGTAAACCGGTTTGCCGGGGGTGGCACCGGTGGCATTCAGTATCCGGGGCTTATAGGGCATTTCCAGGCAGTCGGGCATATGGGCCGCAAAACTGACGTCGAGCATGGCCACCCTGATGCCCTTGTTTTCAACAATATCCTGTACGGTCGATACCAGGTAGCCGGTTTGCCAGCCAATGGCCTCGCCCGGCTCAAGGATCACCTTTTCGAGCCGGGGATAGCGCGCTTTGAATCCCTTCAACAGTTTGACCAGGTGGTTTACATCGTAATCCTCGCGGGTGATGTGATGCCCACCGCCCATATTGAACCACCTGGCCTGGTGTATCAGGGAGGCGAAAGAACCTTCCACCCTTTCGAGGGTGCGCTCAAGCACATGGGAGTCGTTCTCGCACAAAACATGGAAGTGCAGTCCGTCAATCCCTTCGGGGAGTTTGTCGCCCAGTTGCTCACGGACAATACCCAGCCGCGAGCCAGGGATGGCCGGATTGTAGAGGTCGGTCTCCACTTCCGAATATTCGGGATTGATGCGAAGCCCCATCGAAACGGCTTTGCCGCAGCCGGCTACCCTGTTTTTAAAACGTTCGAACTGCGACAGGGAGTTGAACACAATGTGGCTGCTGTAGCGCAATACCTCATCGAATTCTTCTCCGTAAAATACCGGGGCATAGGTGTGGGCCTCGCAGCCCATCTCCTCGTACACCAGCCTGGCTTCATGCAGGGAGCTGGCGGTAGCCCCCGAAAGGTATTTGCCGATCAGGGGGAAGGTGCTCCACATGGCATAGCCCTTCAGGGCACAAAGGATATCCACTCCGGCTTCCTGTTGCACCAGGTGCAGGATCTCCAGGTTGATCCTCAGCAATTCCTCGTCGAGGACAAAACAGGGCGAAGGGATGCGGTCAAAATCTATTTTCATCCGATGGGGGTTTGGCCGTCGACTGCCGGCAATGATCACTTCTCAACCGGAAGGGGCTCATCCACCCTCTCGTGCCAGGGCAGCCCGTACCTGGGCAGTTCTGCCATAAAGGGATCGGGGTCAAACTCCTCTACATTGAAAACTCCTTTCCCTGCCCATTTGCCGGCAAGGCCCATCATGGCACCTATCATGGCGGGCACCCCTGTGGTGAAGCTGACCGCCTGGGCTTTCACATCGCGGTAGGCCTCCGCATGATCGCAGTTGTTCCAGATATAATAGGTGCGCGGCTCTCCGTCCTTAACACCCCTGATCTGACAACCGATGGAGGTTTGCCCGCGATATCCTTCGCCCAGGGCCGAGGGTTCGGGCAATACGGCCTTCAGGAACTCCAGGGGAACAATATCCATGCCCTTGAAGTTGATGGGTTTGATGCTGGTCATCCCCACATCCTGCAATACGGTCAGATAGGTAAGGTACTGCTGGCCGAAGGTCATCCAGAACCTGGCCCGTTTCAGGCTGGGGAAGTTTTTTACCAGCGACTCCAGTTCTTCTTGATAGAGCAGGTAGGATTCCCTGGCACCGATGTCCGGGTATTCGATGGCCTTGTGTATCTCAAGGGGGCGGGTCTCCACCCAGCGTCCGTTTTCCCAGTAGCGGCCATTCTGTGTGATCTCCCGGATGTTGATCTCGGGATTGAAATTGGTGGCGAACGCCTCTCCATGCTCACCGGCATTGCAGTCGACAATATCGAGGGTATGTATTTCGTCGAAATAATGCTTTGCCGCATAGGCAGTGAACACACCGGTAACACCCGGATCAAAGCCGCAACCCAGTATGGCCATGATGCCGGCCTCCCGGTAACGGTCGTGATAGGCCCATTGCCAGCTGTATTCGAATTTGGCCACGTCGCGGGGTTCGTAGTTTGCCGTATCGAGGTAGTGGGTCCTGGTCTCAAGGCAGGCATCCATGATGGTCAAATCCTGGTAAGGCAGGGCCACATTGATCACCATGTCGGGTTTGAACTTATTGATGAGGGTCACCAGTTCGGGAATGTTGTCCGCATCCACCTGTGCGGTTTTGATGCGGTCGCCACCCACGGCCTGGGCAATCTGCTCACATTTTTCGAGGGTGCGGCTGGCGAGCATGATGTCGGAAAACACCTCGGGTACCCGGGCACACTTGCGGGCCACCACATTGCCCACCCCACCGGCTCCGATGATCAATACTTTACTCATGGGTCGGGTTTTTAAAATACATACATAAACATCCGGAAACAACAAAAATAAGAAATCCACGCGAAACATTGCACAGTAGTGCAAGCCGGTTAGGGAAAATCAGGAGCGGGGGAAGGTAGTAGGTAGTAGGTAGTAGGTAGTAGGTAGTAGGTAGTAGGTAGTAGGTAGTAGGTAGTAGGTAGGAAGAAGAAAGTTGAAGAGTTGAAAAGTTGAAGAGTTGAAGAGTTGAATAGTTGAAGAGTTGAAAAGTTGAAGAGTTGAAGAGTTGAAGAGTTGAAGAGTTGAAGAGTTGAAGAGTTGAAGAGTTGAAGAGTTTAAAGGCTGATTATCCGGTACT
>PWJC01000051.1 GCA_003560165.1 Bacteroidales bacterium | reverse complement strand
TTTAACACGGAAGCGTTTCATCAACGCATGCAGGAATTAAAAGATCAGGTTGAACAGGAGTTTCGCATCGAAGAGTTTCATGAACTCAGGAAAGAAGTGTCAGCCACTTACCAAAAAATGGCAGAAGATCTCAGAAAGCAGTTTCAGGGAGAGGAATTTCAGACCAAAATGCGATCCATTGGAGAGACCCACAGACAAACCATGGAAGGGTTAAAAGACCTGTACAATATGGATGAATTTCAACAAGAAATGAACAAGGCCATGGAGGAACTCAGAAAAGCCATGGACGCACTCAGGGAAATTGACTGGGAAGAGAGAAAAAGACAAGAAGAAGACAAGCGGAATAAATAATTGGCAATTTACCATAAGTCCCCGCAGGCATGGCCAGCGGGGACTTATTATTTCCCGTTTCAGTTTGGGTTGGTCAATTCGGCCTATGATCCAAGGGTGGCTACCATAACGGCCTTGATGGTATGCAGACGGTTTTCGGCCTGATCAAAAACCACGGAGTGTTCTGACTCAAAAACGTCTTCCACCACTTCCATCCCGTTCAGGCCGAATTTCTGGAAAATTTCTTCGCCAATGGTGGTTTCCCGGTTGTGGAAGGCAGGCAGGCAATGCAGGAACTTCACCTTCGGATTGCCGGTCTTTTTCACCACTTCCATGTTCACCTGGTAGGGCTTCAGCAGTTCGATCCGTTCTTTCCAAACCTCATCGGGCTCGCCCATCGACACCCAAACATCGGTGTAAAGGAAATCAACGCCCTTAACCGCTTCTGCCACATCTTCGGTAATGGTGATCTTTGCACCGGTTTCCCTGGCTATTTCACGGCACTGTGCCACCAGTTCCTCGGAGGGTTGAACGGAGCGGGGCGCAGCCGCCCGGAAATCCATCCCCATTTTTGCAGCTCCGACCAGTAAGGAATTCCCCATATTGTTGCGTGCATCGCCCAGGTAGCAGAATGAGATCTGGTGAAGGGGCTTGTCGCTATGCTCCATCATGGTCATGAAGTCGGCCAGGATCTGTGTCGGATGGAACTCGTTGGTCAGTCCGTTCCACACAGGCACACCGGAGTAGTCGGCCAGCTCCTCAACGGTGGTTTGTGCAAACCCCCGGTATTCGATGCCATCGTACATGCGCCCCAATACCCTTGCGGTGTCCTTCATGGATTCTTTTTTGCCGATCTGGCTGCCGGTAGGCCCAAGGTAAGTGACCAGAGCTCCCTGATCAAAGGCAGCCACCTCAAAGGCGCAGCGGGTGCGGGTGGAGGCTTTTTCAAAGATCAGGGCAATGTTTTTCCCTTTTAGCTTTTGCTGCTCATACCCACCGTACTTTGCCTTTTTCAGGTCGACCGACATTTCCAGTAAAAACTTGATTTCCTGCGGAGTGAAGTCCAGCAACTTCACAAAACTCCGGTTTCTTAAATTGAATGCCATTTTTTGTTTCTTTTATGGTTTGATAAAAACAATGAAAAAATACGATTTACCGCTTCAGGGCAAAATAACGGTGCCGGCCTCAGGATTGCCCAGCTTTTCAGCCTCTGTAATGATGGCATCCTTCCCGCCCTTTTCTACAAACTCAATGCAGGCCCTGACCTTGGGTGCCATACTGCCCTCGGTAAACTGCCCGTCGTCCAGGTGTTTTTTGATTTCATCCAGGTGAACACGTTCCAGCTTTTTTTCACCTGGTTTGCGAAAGTTGATGAATACATTGGGAACATCCGTCAGTATACAGAACTCATCGGCCCTGATCTTTGTGGCCAGCAATGAGGAAGCCAGATCCTTGTCGATAACGGCATCGATGCCCACCATTTTTCCTTTTTCTTCAACATAGGCCGGAATGCCGCCACCGCCTACCGTAATCACAATATGCCCTTCCCTGGCCAGCTTCTCAACAGCCTCCCAATTGGGGATATCCAAAGGTCTGGGAGAAGCCACCCCCCTGCGCCATCCGCGTTTACGCGGATCCTCGTGAAACACCCACTCATTTTCCTTCGCCATTCTGTCAGCTTCTTCTTTTGTGTAGAACGGACCAACCGGTTTGGTCGGATTGGTAAATGCCTTATCCGCTTTGTCCACAACCACCTGGGTGACCAGGGTGACGATATTGCGGCTGATGCCCTGTTCGGCCAGTACATTGCGCAATTGCTGCTCGATCATGAAGCCAATGGATCCCTGTGTCTCGGCCACGCAAAAATCAATGGGCTGCCTGGGCAGGTCAAATAGTTTGTTGCCGGCCTCGTGCTGAAGCAACACCGTGCCCACCTGGGGCCCGTTCCCATGACCAATAACCAGATCCACCCCTTCTTTGATCAGGGGCACCAGATGCTGGCAGGTTTCATACACATTCTGCTCCTGTTCGTCGATGGTTCCCACCTGATCGCCCCTGAGCAGTGCATTCCCACCAAAAGCAATAACAGCTAATTTCTTCATGTCTTTTTTCCTATTGGTTGTATGTTGTATGAAAAAAAAATCCTTTGCCGGCCTTTTCAGGAAATCAACAGCATTTCTACCAGCAAGCCCACCGGATAAGAACGGGGGTCTGTTCCCCTTAGTTGGGGATGGCCATGAGGGCCTGGTAAAAAATCCTGACGATCACCATAAAAAACCTGTCAAAGGATAATAACAGTTAGTATGCAGTGATTTGGGGATTAAAGGTAGTTATTTTAAGCACTACCCCGCAAGCGAAAACCAAAAAAATCCGAAACCCCGCGTAAAGCTCAATATTTTGCCGGCCTGCCCGCAGGCGGGATTGAGTTGCGGATAAAGTCACGTATGTCGTCGTTCGAGGTTTCCAGGTCTTCGGCACGCAGGTACATCATATGCCCGCTGCGGTACCCCTTGAACGACAAGCGGTCCTTGAGCCGGCCGGAAGGGTCGAGGTGCCACATGGTGTATTTGGCGTCAAAATAGGTTGTAGCCCCGTCGTAATAGCCCGACTGTATCATGGCATGCAAAAAAGGGTTCTGGGCCATGGCCTGGCGGAGGTTATCGCCGGTGTTGTCACCGCTTCTGTCCCATGGGTGAACAGGTCCGAACATATAGTATTTCAAGTCAGTGGGGTAATTCAGCTCATTTTTGAAATAGTGATTGATGGCCGGGGTAAACGAATGCAACCAGGAGGTTAACTCCGAATTGAAGTCAGGTCTGATCCCGGCATCGTTGCGATCCAGTCCCTTGTATCTCGAATCCAGCCTCCCAATGGTAAACCCTTCTTCACGAAGCAATTCCTTCCAGAAAAACGAGGTTGGCACATCCAGGTGGTGCCGGGCAATCACTGTTTCACTCAAACCTGAAAAACGGCTGAACTGCCTGATGGCCTCCCGGCGTTCAACATCTGTTGCCCAGGCACCTTTGGCCATAACAGGCAAAAGTTCATTGATCGCATAGTTTTCTGACCTCTCCAATACCTCAGTAAGATCCAGCGATTGAAGATCAGCCGGCAGCTTTTCGTGGTACCATGCAGCAGCTGTGTAATAGGGCAGCCTGTTGGCCATATTCACCGGGCCGGAACGGTCAATGCCCAGCCCCGTTGGCGAAACCAGGATCACTCCATTCAGGTACATCCACTGCCTGTTTTGCAGCTCGAGCGCCAGTCCGGCCACCCGGGTGGTGCCGTAACTTTCGCCGATCAGGTATTTTGGAGACAGCCAGCGGTCATTGCGGTGTACAAAGGTGTTGATCCAGTCGGCCAGGTAGCGGATGTCCTGGTTGACGCCAAAAAACCGCTCCCGGTCCGCATCTGGATCCGTGATCCTGGAATAACCGGTATTAACCGGATTCACATAAACGATATCCGATACATCCAATATGGAGTGAGGGTTGTCCTTGACGCCATAGGGTTGAATGGGATACCCCTCGTCATCGATCCGCAATATCCGCGGGCCGGTGTAGGCCAGGTGCATCCATACCGAAGCAGAACCCGGCCCGCCATTGAAAGAGATCATCAGGGGCCGGCCTTCGGCCGAAGAGATATCGGTCCGTCGGTAATAGGTGTAATGGAGGGTGGCAATGGGCATTCCGTTGTCATCCCAAACAGGCTGGGTGCCGGTTTTGGCAGCATAGGGGATGTTTTGCCCCCCGATGGTGACGCTGTGGTGGGTAACCACCTCCGATTCCAATTCCGGAAGTCGCTCTCCGGCAAAAAGCATTCCACCCCCGAGCAGGAGCAAGAGGGCAAGCAGGCAGGGTGTCTTCATGTCGAATCAATGATTTTGGATCAGAACCTGGTTGATACCCCGAAGGTGGCGGCACCGAAGGAACCCCTGCCGCCTTCAAAGTACAGGGCGATCCGGTCATTCAGGTAGTACCTGATGCCGGCTATCGGGCCCAGGAACACACGGGTTGTGTTGGCATAATCCTCACGGAAAGTCCCGGTGCCGGCACTGTATTGCCGCAGTTCGAGCCCGGAAAGCATCGACACATACCAGTCAATTTTGCTTTCGTCGATCTCAAGATCGAGTACGTCGTTGATGATGGAGGTGAGATGAAAGCTTGCCCTGCCCCCCAGCTGTATGAAGGACCAGGCATAGGAATAATTGGTGTAGGAATAGTTCCAGCGGGCAAAGCCGACAAAGGGTCCGGCTGTGATGTATTCATGGAACCCCATTTCATAGGAGGCCGACAGTGGCGGCAGCGAGAGGCTGCGGCTACCGAGGTATCCGTAACTGTAATAACCGAGCGAGACACCGGCTCCGAGCAGACTGATCTCTGAATAATCAATGCTGCCCTGGGCCTGTTGGGCCTTAAGGGGCTCATGGGAGAAACACAGCAAAATTGCCGATAGCAACACAATGGATAGTTGTTTCATAGCTGCCTGGTTTTGGTTAGTGACAAAAAAGATTGCTCAATTAACCGATAAAAATACATGAATTATTCATTGATAAAAACATTTTGGCGGCAATAAGGTTCGGCAGGGCAAAAATCCTTGCCACCTGACAGTTCCCTGCGGGCAGCCCCGGGAAACATTTTCCATGGGTAAATCGCCAGCTGCCAGCGTTTTTGACGTCCAAAAGCCCTATCTTTGCAAGCTGTATGCAGACAAAGAAAAAAATTGCCTTCCACACCCTGGGCTGCAAGCTGAACTTCAGCGAAACCTCCTCCATTGCCCGGCAGTTTCACGACGGGATGTATGAGCAGGTAGGCTTTGACCGGAAAGCCGACATCTATGTGATCAATTCCTGCAGCGTGACCCAAAGCGCCGAAAAACGCTGCAGGGCGCTGGTTGCCCAGGCCATCAGGACCAACCCGAAGGCCCATGTGACGGTCATTGGCTGTTACTCCCAGCTCAGTGCAGAAAGCCTGAGATCCATACCGGGGGTTTCCCTGGTTTTGGGCAACACCGAAAAATTCAGGCTTGCAGAGCAACTCGCCGGGACAACCCAATGGCCCGAAGCCCCCCGGGAAGGGACGCCGGTAGACTTTGTGCCGGCTTTTTCGTCGGGCGAGCGCACCCGCTCCTTTTTCAAGATACAGGACGGTTGCGATTACCAATGCGCCTATTGCACCATCCCCATGGCCAGGGGTCCCAGTCGCAGCAACACCATCGCCTCCACCATAAAAACGGCAGAGAACATTGTCCGGGAAAACTTCCGGGAAGTCGTCCTTACCGGGGTCAATATCGGCGACTTCGGAAAACCCCATGGAGAAACCTTCCTGGGCCTGCTGAAAGCACTGACCGGTGTCAAAGGCCTGGAGCGCATCCGCTTGTCGTCGGTGGAACCCGACCTTCTTCACGACAACATCATCCGCCTGGTGGCCAACCACAAAAAGCTGATGCCCCATTTTCACATACCCCTGCAATCGGGGAGCGATGCCGTACTCCGGTCGATGGGGCGCCGTTACGATACCGCATTGTTTTTAAACAGGGTCGAAACCATCCGCAGGCATCTGCCCCATGCCTGCATTGCCGTAGACCTCATCGTGGGCTACCCCGGCGAATCGGAGGCCCAATTCCTGGAGTCAAAGCGCCTGCTTTCGCAGGCAGATATTTCCTACATCCATGTATTCACTTACAGCGAAAGGGCAAATACCAGGGCCATACACAATCAGCACCCGGTCTCTCCCGACCGGCGCAAACTCCGCTCGCAAGAGTTACGCAGGCTTTCGGATGAAAAAAAACATGGCTTCATTCAGGGCAACCGTGGGTTGCACACCAGCGTCCTGTGGGAAAAGGCTGCCCGCGGAGCTTACCTTTACGGGCTTACCGAAAATTACATCAGGGCAAAAACGCCTTACACCAGGCAACTGGCCGGTCAGATACAAGACCTGCAGTTGAACAAGACCGACAGCAGCGGAGTTTATCTGATAGACGGAAAAAAAACCTTATGACAGAACCCGGGAATTTATGCGCTGAGGTCCGGGAAATCGCCATCAGGGCCGGTGATTACATCGGCGGGCAGCTGAAGTCACTCAAGGCTTCGGATGTGGAAAGCAAGGGGCTGCACAATTTTGTGACCCATGTCGACAAAACCGCCGAAAAGCTGATTGTGAAAGCCCTTGAGCCCCTGTTGCCCGAAGCGGGTTTTATTGCCGAAGAGAACACCATCCATACAAAAGACAGCCCATTCCAATGGGTGGTCGACCCCCTCGACGGCACCACCAACTTCATTCACGGCCTGCCCTGTTTCAGTGTGTCCATCGCCCTGATGTATCGTGGGAAGGTGGTGCTCGGCGTGGTCTATGAGATCAACCAGAACGAATGTTTCTACGGATGGGACAAGGGAGGTGCCTACCTCAACGGCGAGCCCATCCGGGTATCGGAAGCGGGAAGTCTGAACGACAGCTTGCTGGCCACAGGCTTCCCCTACTTCGATTATTCCCTGACAGACAAATACATGGAACTGTTCACCTGGTGTCTGCGTAATTCTCATGGCGTCAGGCGAATGGGAAGTGCCGCCGTTGACCTGGCCTATGTGTCATGCGGACGGTTTGAGGGCTTTTTCGAATACAGCCTGAGCCCCTGGGACGTGGCTGCCGGCAGCCTGCTGGTCAGGGAAGCGGGCGGGAGGGTCAGCGACTTTTCGGGCGGCAGCGATTACCTTTTCGGCAAACAGATCCTGGCCGCCTGCCCTGGCATTTATGATGAACTGGCAAGCCGGGTACAACGCGTTTTTTTGTAATTTCGGACAGTTTTTGCATGATATCCACCATCGGCCATGGAAGCCATCAGTGATTCGTTTTACGAGTTTGCAGCCATCCTGGCTGTTGCGGCCCTGATCGGGTTTATTGGCAGGAAGCTGCATCAGCCCCTGATCGTGTCGTTCATTGCCGTGGGGCTGCTCGTTGGTCCTTACGGAATAGATCTGCTGAGATCGATCGAACAGGTAGAGCTGCTGTCGGAAATGGGCATCACCGTGCTGCTGTTTGTGGTCGGGCTCAAGCTCGATGTCACCCTGATCCGTTCAACCGGGCGGGTGGCCGTATTCTCCGGGCTGGGTCAGGTGATCTTTACCTCAGTGTTCGGGTATTTCATCTGCATCGCACTGGGCTTTGAACCCGTTGTAAGCATCTACATAGCGGTGGCGCTGACTTTTTCGTCCACCATCATCATCGTCAAATTGCTGTCCGACAAAAAGGAGATCCAGTCGCTGCACGGACAGATCTCCATCGGCTTTTTGATTGTACAGGATATCGTGGTGGTGCTGGCCATGATCGTGCTTTCGGCCATGGGTACCCCTACCGGGTTCACAATATGGCAGGAGATCATTGTGGTGGCGGCAAAAGGGATCGCCATGCTGTTGATGATCTTTCTACTCATGCGGTACGTGCTCGACCGCATTACTGCGGCCATGGCACGAAGTCCCGAACTGCTGGTCCTTTTCTCGGTAACCTGGGCCATTGCCCTTGCAGCGCTCAGCGACTACTGGGGTTTCAGCAAGGAGGTAGGGGCCTTTTTGGGGGGTATTTCCCTTTCGGCCACCCCGTACCGCGAAGTGATCTCCGGAAGGTTGAACCCCTTACGCGATTTTTTGCTGCTGTTCTTTTTCATCCACCTCGGGAGCCAGGTGAATGTTCCCCTTCTGGGCGAACAGCTCAAACCCGGCATTATCCTTTCGTTGTTTGTATTGATCGGTAACCCCATCATCGTGATGACCATTCTGGGGATCATGGGCTACCGGAAAAGGACAGGTTTTCTGGCCGGATTGAACGTAGCCCAGATATCCGAATTTTCATTGATACTGGCCGCACTGGGTTTGAGCCTCGGGCAGATTTCCGAAAAAACCCTGGGTCTGATCACCCTGGTGGGCCTCTTCACCATCGGCATCAGCACATACCTGATCATGTATTCCCACCAGATCTATGAACGCATAGCCCCGATCCTTTCGCTGTTCGAACGAAAGATCCCCTACCGGTAGATCGACCGGGAGGGGGTGTCCGGACGAACGTTTGATGTGATCATTTTCGGACTGGGCATGTACGGCAACAACATTGCCCGCAGCCTTGAAGAAAAGGGGTACAGGGTATTCGGGGTGGACTTTGATCCGCGTGCCGTTTCCAGATGGAAAAAAAAGGGCAGGGCAGCGCAGTACGGCGATGCCGACGACCCCGAACTCCCCGAATTGCTCCCCCTCGACGCCCAGTGTGTGGTATCGAGCCTTGAGGACAAACAGATCAACCTCGCCCTGATCAAATACCTGAAGCATGCCGGCTATAAGGGCAATATCGCCGCAACTTCCTACACCGGACGCACCGCAAAGGAACTGGAGAAAGCCGGGGCCGATCTGATCCTGCTGCCTTTTGTGGATGCGGCCGAAAGCATTCCCGACAAACTGAAATCGCTGAAACCCCATAGTTGAAGCCTTATAACCACAACCAAATGAACCGACTTTTTCCAATCTGGCTTGCCCTGGCATGCTGCCTTGCAGCCTGCCAGCCGGGCAACAGGGCAGGCAGCCCTCAGGATCGCGAAGCCCTTTATCATTACATCATGGAAAAAACCATCGAACGGGAATCCGTTTCCTGTCCCAAGATGAGGGTCATGGACTACGACCCCTTCAAGGAAATGCAGGCATACAGGGAGGAACTCATTGCCGCTGCCACCGAAGAGGCCCTCTTTAACGTACTGATGAAGATGAGCAATGTCCGGCGCGACCGCCACGCAGTGGTCAACCCCGTTGAGGGCGGACTGAGGGTGGACCGCGAGACCGACCGGAGGCTACCGCTAATCTTTGAGGCCGATTACGGTACTCCGGGCAACTACTTCTTTTTTATTGGCGATATAGCCAAAAACTTTCCCGATTACTCCGGCGGGCAGATCCCCCAAACGGGCGACAAACTGATCGCCTTTGACGGCATTCCGGTCAAAGAATACATCGAAATCCTCAGACCCTATATGCGGTACTCTTCCTATAACGGACTGTGGCGGCAAATGGCCGAACATATTCCGCGGCAGCACTTTCGCCTGCCGGTACCCATGGACAGGAAAGAGATCTCACTGACCCTCGAAAACAGTTCGGGCGAGGTGTATGCCGTTGAGCTTCCGCTGCTCGAGGCTGATGAGATCGTTTGGGAGGGGCATTATAAACGCCATGGAGACCACAGATATCCGGGCTTTGGCAAACTTGCCTCAACCATCAGCTACGACCTCTACCTGCACAACGAACTGGAGGTTTTGCTCATCGACTGGTACGGGTTCAGGCCCTCCCTCATTGAGGATGTGGACTCACTGATGGATTATGCTGAAAAAAAGGGGTTTTTGGGACACCGGCTGATCTTCGACGGCACCAGGAGCCGGGGCGGTTCGAACGGGGCCTACCTGATCCAACGCCTGTTTGGCGAGCCGTTCAGGGTCACCTTCGGAAACCTGAAGATCAGCGACCTGACACCCCGGTTCATCGAAGACCGTTTGCAGGCCTACCATGCAGGTCAGCTGGGGGGCACCCGTGACGGGGGCAGCATGCAGATCGACTGGCTGACCATCGACGTAAGGGATGCCATGGAACAAGGCCGGGATTTTACCGCCAATGTGCCGCACAAACTGGCGCATTTGCCAAAAGACTCCGACGGCATACTCCAGCCCGCCCCCCTCAGGTTCACCGGTGAGGTCGTTTGCCTGCTGGGGCCCTGGGGCGGGTCGCATCTGGATCAATTCGCCGCTATGGTCATCGATAACGGGCTTGCCTACACCATCGGCATGCCGGCAGGAGGGGTCAGCAGCACCTGGGAATTCGGCGAAGTACTTCATTTTCCGGGAAGCGATCGGCCCCTGGCTTATTTTGAATGGGGCATGGGCAACACCATCAGGCCCAATATGGCCCATCCCCTGAAAGTGGTCGATAAATACGGCCGGTATGCCGGGCTGGCTATGGAGCCCGACGGGGTTGTCCTGGAAGGCAACCCTCCGCCGGTAGACCTGTTCATACCTCAAACCCGGGAAAATTACCTCGATTATTACGATATGTTGCTCGAAGAGGCCTTCCGGAAACTCGGGCTTCGGTCGACAGCGTTCTGACCTGAGCCATCCGGTCAACAGAAGGATGCTTTTTTTTATTAGGTTTGCAGTAAAAACCCATTTTAACCATCATCAAATACCCGATCGCCATGAGAATTATTTTTATTTTATCCTTCATGATCCCTTTCTTTCTTACTGCCTGCAGCACGGCAAACGAAGAGAACGAACGCAGCCCGGTGGGTGAAGCGGCTGTGGAGCGCGTCATCGACCGGCTCGTCGAACAGCACGGCGAAATCGAAGCCGACCGCATCCGCCGTGGGGTGAGCCAAACCGTCGCGCTCTGGCGGGAAGCCGACGGCAGCAGCGACGACTTCGAGGCATTTTGCCTGGCCCATTTCATCAGCGACCGTGAGGAACTCGATGAGGTGTTCGACCGCCTGGAGCACAATTTCGAACACCTCTATGGCTACATGAACCGCATCACGCTTGAACTTAACCGGCAGCTGCACGAAGACCGCGGCCCCATCCATCCCATTGACCAGAAATTCGGTGCATACAGTCCGTCGGCACATATTCAGGACGACCTGTACAGCAACCGGATCGCCTTTGTGGTATCCCTGAACTTCCCCCATTATACCCTGGAAGAGAAAAATGCGCTTGGAGTGGGCTGGGACGACAGGCAATGGGGTTTTGCCAGGCTGGGCGACGTGTTCACGGCAAGGATCCCCCCCCGCTTGTTGCAGGAATACAGCCAGACAAGCAGCGAAACGCGGCTGTATATTTCGGAATACAACATCTATGCAGGACAACTCCGCAACGAGGATGGAGAGGCACTCTTTCCCGAAGGGATGAAACTTCTGGCTCACTGGAACATCCGCGACGAGATCCGTTCGAACTACGGACAGCCCGGAGGACTTGAGAAAAAAGAGATGCTTTACCAGGTAATGCTGCGCATTATCGGGCAGGACATCCCCAAACAGGTGATCGACAACGACGACTACCAATGGAACCCATTTACAAATCAATTGTGGAAAGACGGTGAACCGGTCGAGGCAGAACCCGAAGGGACCCGGCGATACGCCCATCTGCTGAACAACTTCAATGCACTTCGCAACATGGATCCCTACTATCCTCAGCTCGACACATACATCAAGCGGCGTTTCGACAGCAATATGGAGATCCCCCAGGAAGAGGTCGAAGCCCTGTTCCGCGAATACGCCTCCTCTCCCCTTTTGCGCGAAACCGCCGAATTGATCGCTGAGCGGTTAGGCAGGGAATTGCGCCCCTTCGACCTGTGGTACGATGGCTTCAAGGCCCGCAGCGGTATTTCGGAGGAGGCACTCGACCAGATCACCAAAACCAGATACCCCGATGCCGATGCCCTTAACCAGGACATCCCCCGCATACTCAGGCAGCTTGGGCATGATGCTGAGATGGCCCGGACAATCGCCGGCAAGATCGAAGTAGACCCCGCCAGGGGCTCCGGGCATGCCTGGAGAACTTCCATGCGGTCGAAGCCTTCCCACCTTCGCACCCGCATCGGGCCCGACGGCATGGACTACAAAGGCTACAACATCGCCATCCACGAACTCGGTCACAATGTTGAGCAGACCATCAGCACCTATCATGTCGACAACTATTTCATCAACGGGGTTCCCAATACCGCATTCACCGAAGCCCTCGCCTTTATGTACCAGCGCCGCGACCTCGAATTCCTGGGCATACACAACGACGATCCCATGCAGGAATACCTGGAGATACTGGATATATTCTGGGACAATTACGAGATGATGGGGGTATCGCTGGTCGACATGAACGTGTGGAAGTGGCTGTACGACAATCCCGGTGCATCTCCTTCAGAACTCAAGGAAGCGGTGATCGGCATTGCCTCGGATATCTGGAACGAATTTTTTGCCGATGTGTTCGGCACCCGCGACAACCCCCTTCTGTCGATCTATTCGCATATGATACAGTCTCCGCTCTACCTTTCGAACTACCCTTACGGACGTTTGATCATGTTCCAGCTCGAAGACCATATCCGCGACAGGGATTTTGCTTCGGAAGAACTGCGGATCTTTTCTATCGGCAGGCTGACTCCCCGTCATTGGATGGACAGGGCCGTTGGCGAACAGATCAGTAACCAGCCCATCTTTGATGCTGTTGAACTGGCCCTGGAAGCCTTGCTGAGGTAGGGAGGATACAACCCGATTTATTTCTCACACATCCACAAAGCCGCTATTCCTCCCAATAGCGGCTTTTGTGTCACACGGGAAAAACCGGCCCTCAGCAATAAATTACGAAGCTCATAGGGATGATAGAACTGTATGGCTGAATGAGCAAGGTAGCGGTAGGCTCCCCGGTGTCCGGACAACAGCCCGCCAAGGGGAACCGTAACATACCGCATGTAGACATGATACAGCCCCCTGAGCAACCCATTGGCAGGCTGGCTGGTTTCCACAGCCACGAAACGACCCCCGGGTTTTAGCACCCGGATTATCTCTGCCAGGAACATTGAAGTATCCGGATTTTTATACATCAGGTTGCGAAAAGCAAACGCAATGCCCACCCCGTCAAAGGATGCATCGGGAAAAGGCATGTCAGCTGCATCTCCGTGAAAAAACTCAGGAGATGAGCCCCTGATCCGGCGGGCCTTCCTGAGCGCCACATCCAGCATGGGCTGGCTGTAATCCAGGGCATATATGCTGGTGGAGTCCGGGGCTTTTTTAGCCAGATGTATGGCCAGATCCCCGGTTCCCGTACAAAGATCCAGCACCTTCCCGGGGCCACCTGTAAGCAGCGCCTCTGCTGCTTTTTTTCTCCACCGCTCGTCCATCCGGAACGTGAGCAGACGGTTCAGCCCGTCGTAGGATGGAGGGACAGCCATGAACATTTTTTTCAAAGGCCTTGAATCCCCTGCGTATAGGTTTGTCTGTCTTTTTTTTTCCATGTTTCCGGCTTAGGCAGGGTTCAATCAAATACCGGCCTGGGTGTTTGTTCGGTCGACGAAGGCAAAACCGGCAACTTCAGCGCATGGGCGGGGATCTCCCCTGTAAGCGCAGCCAAAAAGGCAAGGATCTCTGCGTTCTGTTCGGGGCTCAACTCACTGCCCAGCATTTCCCTGGCCACTACGTCCACCGTTTCGCCCAGGCCCCAAAGGCTGCCGTCGTGCAGGTATGGGTGGGTTTCGTTGATATTCAGCAAAGAGGGTACCTTGAAGGCATGCCGGTCGAGTTCATTCCCGGTGATGTCGAACCTTCCAGGATCCTTTTGTCCCGAGGCCCTTTCGGCCGGTGTCACGAACATCGAAAATGCCCGTCCCCCAAGAGCAGGCCCTCCGTGGCACGAATGGCAGCCTGCTTCGATAAAGGCGTGCAAACCCCTTTTTTCGTATTCGGTAAGGGCTCCGGCATCGCCCCTCAAATAATCATCGAAGCGCGTAGGCGTGATCAGGGTCCGCTCGAATGCCCCGATGGCCACCCC
>PWJC01000008.1 GCA_003560165.1 Bacteroidales bacterium | reverse complement strand
GGGCGATCTCGGCGAGCATCACCGCTGCCCAACCCACGGGACGACGACCGCCCGGTGCGTCACGCAGTTCACCGACCTGCTCGAGCCGCGGCCGGGCGGTGTCGAGGTCGCCCGCCCGCAGGGCGACCACCCCGAGGTTGAGCAGCGTCCCGGCCGTCCCAAAGCCGTCCTCGATGCGCTCGAACAGCTCGAGCGCCCGCCACAGGTGGCGGTGCGCGCCGGTCTGGTCTCCCTCCGCGGCGGCGGCCAGCCCGAGGGCGCCCAGCGTCACGCCGGTCGCCCGGCGGTCCCCGAGTCGTGCTCGCAGCTGCAGACTCCGGTCCAGATGCCCGTGAGCGGCCGGAGGGTCGCCGGCGAGCCGGAGGAGGCTGCCAAGGAGGTTGTCGGCCAGCGCGACGCCGTAGTCCCAGCCTGCGGCGACGAAGCCCTCGACGCTGTCGGTGGCATGGGCGATGGCGGCGTCGAGATCGCCGGCGGCGCGCGCCGCCCACGCCTGGCTGAACCGCAGGTGAGCGGCGGCCGGGCCCGCGTCGAGGCGATGGCCAGACACCAGCGTCTCCTCGAACACCGCCCGCGGGCGATCCTCGTCCCACTCGACCGAGAAGCCGATCGAGATGGCCGGGAAGAATCCGCGAGCGGGGGCCTCGACGTCGGTGAGTAGGGCGCCACAGCCACCGAAATGCGACTGTGCGTCGACGGGGCGACCTTGGCTCAGCACCATCACCCCGCGAGTGTGAGCGATCGCCGCGAGGAGGTGGTTGGCACCGAGCTTCCCCGCCAGCGTGTCGGCGCGGTCGAGCCGCTCCGCGGCCTCCTCCCCGCGGTGGACGGTCCACAGGGTGATGGCCGCAAGGTGGTACGCCTGGGCAAGCGCCTCCTCGTCGTCGAGTCCGCGGTGGATGTCGACCACCTCGTGGGCGACCTTTCCAAGGCGCTCCGGGTCGACGACGTAGCGGAAGTCGAGCACGGAGATCGCGTTCAGCCCTCGGGCCCGCAGCGCGCTCGGTACGGGATCGGCCTCGAGGGCGTCCTCGAGCCAACGGCGGCCCTCGGCGAAGTGCCCGCGGGCGAGCCAGAACCGCCACAGGCTCGTCGCCAGACGCAGCGCCGCTTCCGGTTCGTTGGCAAGCGCGGAACGCAGCGCGACACGCAGGTTGTCGTGCTCGACGTCGAAGTGGTGCAAAGCCTCCTCGCCGGTGGCCGCTGCCCGCTCGGGGTCGTTGTCCTCCGCCCAGCCCCGGTACCAGTCGCGGTGGCGCTGCTCGATCGCGGCACGCTCACCGGCCTCGTCGAGCCGTTCGGCCGCGTGCTGACGCACGATCTCGAGCAGCCGGTAGCGGGCGAGACCGCCTCGAGGCTCGGTGATGACCAACGACTGATCGACCAACCGGCCGAGCAGCCCGATCACCTGATCGCTTGTCAGCGGCTCGCCGCCACACACGTGTTCCGCTGCCTCGAGGGCGAAGCTGCCTGCGAAGACCGACAACCGTCGGAACGTGACCCGCTCTGCCTCGTCGAGCAGGTCGTGGCTCCAGTCCAGGGTGGCCCGCAGCGATCGCTGGCGGGACAGAGCAGCGCGGCTGCCACCCGCCTGCAGATCGAGCGCCTCCGCCAGGCGTCTCAGGATCTGGGCGGGCGGGAGCATGCGCACTCGGGCCGCCGCGAGCTCCAGCGCCAGCGGCATGCCGTCCACCCGCACGCACAGCTCGGCCACCGTGGCTGCGTTCCGCGCCGTGAGCTGGAAGCCCGGGTGCACGGCCGCGGCGCGCTCACAGAACAACTGCACGGCCGCCTGCCGGCCAAGCGCGGTGGGACCGGGCAGGCGCCGCAGATCAGGCAGTGCCAAAGACGGCACGCGCCAGGCGACCTCGCCTTCGATACGCAGGGCTTCCCGACTGGTGGCCAGCACTTCCACGTCAGGACACGAGCGCAGCAGGGCGGCCACGAGCTCAGCACACGCCGCGATCAGGTGCTCGCAGTTGTCGAGAACGAGGAGCAGCCGACGTGGAGCGAGGCGCTCGGCGATCGCGGGAACGGGTGCGCCGCGCTCGGGCAGTTCGAGTCCGAGCGCCTCGGCCAGCGCCCAAGGCACACCATCGTCATCCGACGTCGGCGCGAGGTCCACAAGCCAAACACCGTGGTCGGGACCGCCGAGCTGTCGCCGGGCCACTTCGAGCGCGAGGCGGGTCTTCCCCGACCCGCCCACACCCGTCAACGTCAGCAGTCGGGTCGACGCCAGCAGCCGCTCGACCTCGATGATCTCACGCTCACGACCGACGAAGCTCGAAGCAGGCGCCGGCAGATTGTTGGCCCGTTCCGATACCGCCTCGGCGGCGAGTGGGCCCTCGGCGGTGAGTGGCCCGTCGGGACCGGCCGAGCCGGGCTCCTCCACCGACCCCGCCAGCAGCCGGCGGTAGAGACGACGAGTCTCAGGGTCCGGGTCCGCCTCCAGGCTGCGTCGCAGCTTCTCCCGCAGCTTCTCATACTCGGCCAGCGACTCCTGCCGGCGGCCGCTCTCTGCGAGCAGCTCCATCAGCTCGCGGCGCGCGCCCTCGTGCAACTCGTCGTGGCCCAGCAGGACGTACAACACGTCGATGGCCGCCTTGGCCTCGTCGCGCTCACGATGCCGCCGCGCGAGCTCGAGCAGCACGGTGGCGTGCTGCTCCTTCAGAGCCGTCCGGGCTGCATCCGCCCAGTCCTCATAGCGGTCCTCGGGCAACAGCTCACCGGTGTAGAGACCGGCAGCGGTCCGGTAGTCCTCGGTTGCGCCCGTCCGCTGCGCCCGCCCAGCGGCGGCGATGAAGTCGTCGACGTCGACCGTGACCTCAAGCCCCTCGCCGAAGGACACCACACGGTCACATAGCCGCAGCCCCTCGCGCCCGTCGAGACCGGCCGACTCAATGGCGTCCCGGGCCGCCCGCAGCGTTTGGTGGAAGTTGTTGCGCATGGCGGCGGCATCCTTCTGCGGCCACAGCGCCTCGCCAAGCTGCTCCCAGGCCATACGGTGCCGGGGCGCCAGTGCCAACAGTTTCACCAGCGATTTGGCTTTGCGCAGGCGCCAAGCTTCCTCCCCGAGCCACCGCCCATCGATCCCCACCGCGAACCCGCCGAGGAGCTCGATGCGAAGGTGGCCATGTATGCCCATCAGCCCTCCCGCTGCGCCAGGCCACGCTAACGCCACCCTCGCGCTAGGTCCAGACATCTACACCCCTACCAGCGACATGCATCCAGCGCGGGCCGGTCCGTGTCCGATCCGGCTACGTCGATGCGGTCCTTGCGGCTTCGAAGGTCCGCACTCGCAGAGCAGAGCCTTCGCTGCGACCGGGAAGCTGTCGGCACGGAGCTGGGGGTGGTTGTGTTGCGCCTGAGCTGAGCGGGCGGATCCGCTTGCCGACCTCGAGGCGGCCGTCGTCACCAGCTAGGGCGTGTCCCGCAAGTCTTGGTCATACCCCGCACGGGCCGCGAAGTCGATGGTGCGAGTCGCTGTCATCGCTCGCTCGGGCGGAAGAGCGCGAGGTAGTCCGCGTACAGCCATCGCTGGTTCCGTGGGCGTCCGGTGACCTCGGTGAGGATCCCGACCGTGCCGAGGTCGCGGAGCAGACGGTTGGCGGTGGGTTGGC
>PWJC01000084.1 GCA_003560165.1 Bacteroidales bacterium | reverse complement strand
GTTGAAAAGTTGAAGAGTTGAAAAGTTGAAGAGTTGAAAAGTTGAAGAGTTGAAAAGTTGAAGAGTTGAAAAGTTGAAGAGTTGAAAAGTTGAAGAGTTGAAAAGTTGAAGAGTTGAAGAGTTGAAAAGTTGAAGTGTTGAAGTGTTGAAGTGTTGAAGTGTTGAAATTATGAAGCTAATAACCCAAAGGACCTATAAATGCCCCATTCTGCCCGGCGGAGTGGAAGCCGAAGAGGTTTTGCTGTCGGAAACCTTCTACCATCCCGAATTCGACAAGGTGGTGGCCGAAAGGCAGTACGGACAGAACGGAGAGCTGGAGCAGCTTACCGAATACGCATACGACGACCAGGGATTTATGGTCAGGGAGGTGCTGAAGGAAAGGGATGGCAGCGTGATGGAAGAAAAGACCTATGAGCCCCATCCCGACGACCCCGGACGCGTTGGCCGTGAACTGCTGCACTATGCCGATGGCTCGGTCGACACCCTGCATTACGAATACGACGGACAGGGCAGGCTGATCAGGAAGGTGCTGGTGGATAGCGACGGAGATCCAGAGCGGATCGAAGTCTATGCCTACGAAAATGAATTGCTGGTGGCCGAAGCAGTGCTCGATGGAGAGGAAACCCTTCAGGAAGAGAAGGAATATACCTACGACACTTCTGGCCGGCTTACAGAGGTGCTGCATCACAATGTATTCGAAGATATCCTGATTAAGCGGGTAAATGCCTACGATGAAAACGGGCACAGGGAATCGCTGGTGGTTTACGACCGGCAGGAAGAACCCGTGGAAAGGGTCCTTTTTGAAAACGACGAAAAGGGCCGGCCCGTTAAGGTGATCGAAGAGAACCGAAGCAAAAAGAACACCCTTCACCTGAGGTACGACGACAACGGCATGGTGGCTTTCCAGGAGGAATTTGACCTGCACGGAAGGCTGGTGAGCAGGGTAGAGCGCAAGCACGACGAAAAGGGGCGTTTGCTGCAAAGCAAGGTGAAGATGGAAGCGCCTGCCCGGGGCTTGTCAAGCGAATACCTGGTCAGAAATGAATACGAATTTGCCGGGCATTGAGACCCGCCGATGCCGCCCGAAAAAAAAAGCCGTCGTTCCCGACGGCTTTTTTTATGCATTCTGATCGTTGAGGCTTACCGCAGGGCGGAGGCTTCTCCACGCAAGGTGGAGTAGTTTAGCCTGAGGGCATTCACCAGCCGCAATTCCTGCTTGACATCGGTTACGATGCCCATCTGTACGTCTCTGTCGACCTTCAGCGAGGTGGTCATCAGCGGCCTTTCGGCTTCTGGTGTTGCCTGCCTTTCGCTTTCGATGAAGGAGGCGATGTCTTCAACCCCGGCAAAAGAGTCGTACAGCTGTATCCTGGGCTCAGTGCCGAACACCGCCGATTGCAGTGGCGGTCCGATGTAGATGAAACTCACCAGCGATCTGCGTTCGAGCTGATGGATCTCGGAAGCCGAGGGCAGCTGGGTGCGCACATAGAGGGTGGTTTCGCGCATGACCGTGGTCACCATGAAAAAGAAGAGCAACATGAAAATAATATCGGGCAGCGAGGCCGTGTTGATCTTCGGTGTCTTTACCGCTTTTTCTTTTCTGAAACGTGCCATTATCTTCTTCTGCCTCCTATATCTTTTGGTTCAGCTTCTGAGATTCTCATGGGCACGGCGCGTCTGACGGCCTCAACCAGTTCTTCATCGGTCAGTTCGCCAAAGGCCCTGCCAAAATACTGACGCGAAACCTCGTCGCGGACCTCGCGGACGGCGGCGGCCAGTTCGTTCTGTACAGAAATGTACATTTCGTACGAAGTCCCCCTGTCGTTCTGCAGGGAGATCACCCCCATGGAACGTTCAAATTCGCCGATATGCTCTATTTCGATCGTTTCCTTGACTGGCAGGGTGGGATCGTTGTCGGGGTTCTGCAAAAAGTGTTTTGCCTGTCCCCTCAGCCGCTCAATGGTCCCTGGCTCACCTTCAACAAGCAGCCTGTCCTGGGCATCGACCAGCACAACAAAGACGTTGCGCTCGCGCACGGGAGGCGGTTCAGGTGCATTGGGGTCAATGGGCGGCGGCAGCATCCTGTTGATCCCCGTGTCCACGTCCATGGTGGTGGTGACAAGGAAAAAGATCAGCAGGAGGAATGCAATGTCCGCCATTGATCCGGCATTGATTTCAGGACTCATTCTAGCCATAGAATTGTCTCCTTTGATTTGATGGTTCTTATCTAAAAAATTTGTAAACCTCTGTAAACAGTGCCGAGATCACGCCAATCCCGATGAGGATCATGGTGGCACGGATGCCGCCCCCCACCCATTGTGATACGGCAGGGCCTGCGTCCGGGTACACCTCGGCGGTGCTGAGGGCGTAAGAGATCAACACAATGATGACCAATACCCCAACACCAATGAGCGCAGGTACAGCCTTCCGGAAATTCCCAAACATCTGGATGATCGGAAAGGCGATGGCGGTAAGTGCAGCTATGACAAGCAGGCCATAGGTGACATACATCGCTAGGTTAATGATTACCGTTTCGTTCATAAGGTAAAAGGGCTTTGGTTATTTTTTGTACTTGATTAAGATGTCCATGAATGAAATGGTGGCATCCTCCATGGTGTTGACAATGCTGTCGATCTTCGATACAATGTAGTTGTAGAAAACTTGAAGGATAACGGCTACGATCAGACCGAATACGGTGGTCAGCAGGGCCACCTTGATACCGTCGGCAACAATGGTGGGCGAGATATCACCGGCACGGGCAATGGCGTCGAAGGCGCTGATCATACCGATTACCGTACCCATAAACCCAAGCATGGGCGCAATGGCGATAAACAGAGAGATCCAGGTCAGGTTCATCTCCAGCCTCCCCATCAGCACGCTGCCATAGGAAACGATCGACTTTTCGACCACCTCCATGCCTTCGTTGTACCTGTCAAGCCCCTGGTAGTAAATACTGGCCACAGGCCCACGGGTGTTCTTGCACACCTCTTTGGCCGCGTCAACGCCTCCGGTCTTCAGTGCGTCCTCTACCTTATTGAGGAGTTTGCCGGTGTTGGTGGTCGAAAGGTTCAGGTAGATGATCCTTTCGATGCAAAGACCGAGCCCAATGATCAAACACAACAAGATGATGCTCATAAATTCAGGACCACCTTCGATGAATTGTTCCTTGAGAACGTAGTGAAAAGTCTGGTCTTCAACATCAGGAGCCATTTCCTGCTCCATCAGTTCAGCAGGTGTAGGTTCTGTATCCTGGATAAGATCGGTTTCGGCTATCTCTTCCGTTTCTGTCTCCTGTACCTGTGCCTCTGCAATTACATTGGTGTTCACACCCCAAGTAAGCATCCCTGCTAATGTCAAAAAGACGAATAATTTTTTCATAACTGATTCTGTTGGTTTTTGTTTTTTGAAAAAGACTAATTGGTAATTGCTTGTTGGTTGATATTGATTGATATTCAGGACATCCCAGCGGAGAGAAAGGGATTCGAACCCTTGACCCGCTTGTGACGGATACACGCTTTCCAGGCGTGCGCCTTAGACCACTCGGCCACCTCTCCCTTTGTTGTTGATCACCTCAAGGTGCCTTGTTTTTCAAGCTGCTAAAATACAAAAAAAACGAAATGCAAAGTGGTTTTGTGTTTTTTTACTGTTTAATCCCATATTATAGGCCCCGTCTATCCATTTATGCTATCAATTATTGTGCCAGCTCCCTGCTCATCTTTCCTCATAAATAACTTGCATCACGGTCTTTCCCACCACTTCGAGGGTTCGGGCATCGATCACCTCCATGGTGTCGCCGGTGGTGTGCCACTGCGGGAAAAATCCGTGGGGGGTGGTGTTGTCGAGGTGAATGATGTTGATGGTGGGAATATTCCGGTACGTATTGATGTAGTAATGGTCGTCGGTAATATACCCCCCGTCTTCCCGGAGGAAATAATGCCCGTAGCCCAGCCTTTGTGCGGTGTCCCACACCTTGCGGACCACCCTGGGTGCATACAGCATGGAGTACCCCTCGCGCAGGAAGGTGGCCCCCGATGCCCCCACCATATCGAGCAATATGCCATACCTGGCGTGATATCCTGCCTGGTGCGGATTCCTGGCCCAATGCTGGGCACCCAGCGCCCAGAAATCGTTGTCAGATCTGTCTGAAAAACGGTGGGGGCCGTAGTCTTCGGCATCGAAGAACAGGATGTCGATCCCCACCCCGGTCTCCTGCATTTGCAGCTGACGGGCGATCTCCAGCAGTACGCCCACGCCGCTGCCCCCGTCATTGGCCCCGTCGATGGGGGTGAAGTGCTTTTCGGGATCGGGGTCGTGATCGGCATACGGCCTGCTGTCCCAATGGGCGCACAGCAGCACCCTCGACCTTTTTTCGGGCTGGAAAGCCCCAATGATGTTCCTGATGTTGAGTACTGTGCCGTCGTAGGCCCTCACCCTGGCCTGCTGCACATACACCGTATCGGCAAAGCGGCTCATGGTTTCGGTGAGCCACTGCCCTGCCTGTCGGTGGGCTTCGGTATTGGGCACCCTGGGGCCGAAGCCGACCTGCCGCTCTATATAATAATAGGCCGAGTCGGCAACAAAGGCCGGTACGGCCACCCCGGAGGCAGGTTCTTCCCGGGCGGCATTGCCTTGCCCCGTCCTTTGATCTGCCGCATTGCAGGCCACCATGAGAAGAAGGGCGGCGGCAAGGCCGGGTAAGCATTTGAAAAACAACTTATCCATACGTTTACTGCTCGTGGTCGTATACCGCAGCAAAGATAGGAATAAGTCGGCAAACCGAAACCCGGGGACGAAGCATCGGGACATTGCTGCGCCGGGAATAAGAGGTTGCGAAAAAAATTTATCGGTATTATCGCTCAAAATAACTATATTGTAATGCTGTTTGTTGAAAATGCCGGGGCACCGGCACAAAGTTCCGGCTTATGGTCAAAAGGAAAAACGACATGGAAAAGCAGGGCAAAAAGACCGGGCCTGCCGGTAACGACACGGCCCGGCTGATGCAGCTGGAAAAAGAGGTGGGATTTTACAAAAAAATAATCTCCAGCCTCGACGCGGTGGTACTCATTCTCGATCTGGAACAATTGAAACTGGTGTGGGCCAACGATTACTACCATCAGTTGCTTGGCTACGATACCCAATACGATATACCCCTCGACAAGGAAGACCTGCTTTTGCTGTATCATCCCGAAGACAAGGATTACTTCGTGCAGATGAAACGCGCCATAACGGAGCAACCCGGGGTTCCCCACACCGCTTTTTACCGTTTCAGGCACCGCGACGGCCACTACCTGTGGCTCTTCACCGCCAACCGGCTTTTCCGGGCGGATGCCGAAGGGGATTTGCTGGAAGTGGTGGCCGTGAGCATTGATTTTTCGGGCCCGGTGAGTTATCCGAAAAACATCAGGCGCTTCATGCAGGAGAAACTGCATGAACTCAACCACGACAAGGTGGCGCTGATCACCCGGCGTGAGAGGCAGATCCTCAGGTTGCTCGCCAATGGGAAAAAAACCCGGGAGATTGCCGACAACCTGGGCCTCAGTTACCATACCGTGAACAACCACCGCAAGAACATGCTGAAAAAGCTGGACATGAGGAAACTGTCGTCGCTGGTTAATTTTGCCGTCGAAAACGGCCTGAACTGAGGCGGCAGACCGGATTTCTTTCATCCTTTTGCCCGACTGGTCACAGATCAGTAATGTTTTATTACGGTAGTATGGCCTGTCAGGTGAAGCTGCCGGGCGAACGGCCCCGCCGTGGCTGCAGACCCCGGCATCACCAGCCTGGTGGATATCCCAGGCTTGCTGATCTGTTCCGGAGTGGCTGCCATGATGTTTTTTCAGGGACAACTTCATTATCTTTGCCTGCTTTATCAACCGATTTAAAAAGACCATGACTGTTGAAGAAAGGATTGTCGCGGCAGTAAAGGAGGCCATCGGGGAGATGGCCGGGCAAACGATCGATACAGACCAGATCGTGTTGCAGAAAACCAGGAAGGAGTTTGAGGGCGACCTGACGCTGGTTGTATTCCCCTTTGCGAAACGCCTGGGCCGTCCGCCCGGGCCCCTGGCTGAGGCCATCGGGCAGGCCGTTGCCGGCAGGGTGAGGGAGGTGGTTTTCTACAATGTGGCCGGGGGGTTTTTGAACCTGTCGCTGCAACCCGCCTACTGGCTCTCTTTTTTAGAAACCAATGCCGGCAACGAATCATACGGATACCGGCCCGCCCCGGAAAAGGAGCAAAAACCCGTGGTGGTGGAGTTTTCCTCTCCCAACACCAACAAGCCCCTCCACCTGGGGCATATCCGCAACAACCTGCTCGGATTTTCCGTGACCCGCATCCTTGAAGCCGCCGGACACAGCGTGGTAAAGGTCAACCTGGTCAACGACAGGGGGATCCATATCTGCAAGTCGATGCTCGCCTGGATGAAATACGGAAAGGGAGAAACCCCCGGAAGCACCGGCAAAAAAGGCGATAAGCTGGTGGGTGATTATTATGTGAAGTTCGAGTCTTTGCTGCACGAACAGGTCAGGCGACTCATCGACAGCGAGGGCTTTTCGGAAGAAGAGGCCCGTAACCGGGCCCCCCTGATGGTAGAGGCCCGCGAACTGCTGCGCCGCTGGGAAGCCGGAGACCCTGAGGTGACCGGCATCTGGAAGATGATGAACGCCTGGGTGTATGAAGGCTTCGATGCCACCTACCGCAAGATGGGCATCACCTTCGACAAGATCTATTATGAGTCGGACACCTATTTGCTGGGCCGCGACATCGTCCGTCAGGGTCTGAGCGAGGGCAGGCTGGAGAAAAAAGACGACGGTTCGGTATGGGCCGACCTCAGTCTCTGGAAACTGGATGAGAAACTGCTGCTGCGCGCCGATGGCACTTCGGTCTATATGACACAGGACATCGGCACAGCCCAGCTCAGGTACGACGACTTTCATCCGGAGCGGATGATCTATGTGGTGGGCAACGAACAGAACTACCATTTCGATGTGCTCAAAAAGGTGCTGACGGTCCTTGGCAAACCCTATGCCGGCATGATCTGCCACCTCAGTTACGGGATGGTCGAATTGCCCGAGGGCAAGATGAAATCAAGGGAGGGAAAGGTGGTGGATGCCGACGACCTGATGGACGAAATGGTTGAAACCGCCCGCCGGACCACCGAAGAGTTGGGCAAAATCCAGGATCTCGGCCAGGATGAAACGGACAGCCTCAACCACATGATCGGCCTGGGTGCCCTGAAGTACTTCATACTGAAGGTAGACCCCAAAAAGAACATGCTGTTCAACCCCTCCGAGTCGATCGATTTCAACGGGCATACCGGGCCCTTTATCCAGTACACCCACGCCCGCATCCGCTCCATCATGCGTTCGGCCGGAACGGAACGCCTCGCCGCTCCCTTTCCGCGGCTTGGCGAGCGCATACTGAACGAAAAGGAATTATCGCTGCTGAAAAACCTGCACAGTTTCGAGGGGGCGGTCGTGGAAGCCGCCAGGGAGTTCAGCCCGGCCCTGATCGCCAACTACGTGTATGAACTCTGCAGGGAGTACAACCAGTTTTACCACGAGTATTCGGTGCTGAACGAACCCGACCGCAGCCTGAGCGACTTCCGGCTGCAGTTGTCGCGGCTGACCGGGCTCACCATCGGCAACGGCATGAAGTTGCTGGGCATCGGGGTGCCCGAAAAAATGTAAGGGAGTCAGAAGTACCTCGGGGCATCTTCGCGGTGGGTGCGCATAAAAAAGAGGTCGTACCTGAGGATGATTTCGTGGCTGCCGAAATTGAAACTGGGGACCCGGTTCAGCACCGACCAGTCGAAAGAATACCCCACCGTCCAGTGCTCGGTGATCCTCATCCCCACCAGCACCCCCAGGGCATCCTGCAGCCTGACCATGGCTCCCACCGAAAACTTGTTGTAAAAGGTGAGGGTGGCCGTGATGTCGGCTTCCAGGTCGGCATCTTTTTGCAGCCGGATATAGGTGGTGGGCACGAAAATGATGTCGGGGTTGACCCGGAACATCTTTCCGGCTATGAAGTAAACGTTACGCCGGCTCAGGATGGTCCTCACCCCGGCCGTAAAGCTGTTGTCGAAGTAATTCACCTCGAGGAATTTTGGGATGGACATTCCCACAAACAGATCGTCTTTGCGGTAATACAGCCCGAATCCGAAGTTCGGCAGCCAGTGGCTCTCGACATTGGTGCCGAAATGGGGGTCGGTGGGGTCGTCGATGATCAGTTCCGTAAGCCCTACATTAAAAAAGCTGACTCCCGATTTCAGCCCGAACGACAGGGTGGAGTAATCGTCGAGCTTTACACTGTACGAAACATCGGTGAACAGTGAGGTGGTCGACACCGGCCCGTGGGTCTCATTGCGGAAGGACAGGCCCACCCCCAGGTCTTCCCTGTCCCAGGGCGAATGGAGGTTGAAGCTGTGGGTCATGGGGGCCCGCTCGAACACCATCGACCAGTGGGAGCGGTTCAGGGAGGTGATGGCCAGTGATTTGCGGCTGCCGGCATAGGCCGGGTTGATCTCCTGGGTGTTGAACATGTAGTGGGCATACATCACTTCCCGCTGGGCCTGACCCTGCAGGGAGGCTAGCATCGAAAACAATAGCAACAGGATGATCTTTACACGCTGTCTGGTCATACAAACAAAGATACGCATAATCCGAAACTCTTTTTTTAATACATAATGTATACGAAGCCCCTGATCGCCTCCTGCCCTGGCCCGAGCTCCAGTATGTAGTAATAGGTGCCCCGCGGCAACCTCCGGCCCCGTATATCGGTGCCGTCCCAGTCGTTGCGGTAGGGGGCGGCCTCGAATACGAGCTGTCCCCAGCGGTCGAATATCTTGACGGCGTTGTTGGGATAGAGGTCGTTGAGTCCGCCGATCACCCAGGTGTCGTTGATGCCGTCGCCATCGGGCGAGAAACCCTGGGGGATGAAGAGCTCCTGGTGCTCGTCGACCAGGATTTCGGCCCTCGCGGTGTTGTTGCTGAAATCAGGATCGTCGGTATGGGCGAATACCTGGGCATGGTTGATCAGCTGCAAACCTCCCGAAAGGTCCCTGTTCAGCCTCATCCGTACCGTGCGGGTGATCGTGGTTTTGTCGGGCATCAGCGAAAGGTTCCAGCTCACACTGTGGTGGTATTCGTCGTAATGCCCGTTGCCGCTGGCCTCGATAAAGGCCATGCCCACGGGCAATATGTCGGTGATGCTGATGTTGTCGGCATAACTTTCGCCGTGGTTGGTAATGCTCAATGTGTAGTCGACCACATCGCCTGCCCTGGCCATGGGGTCGCTGACCAACTTGGTAATCTCCAGGTCGGCCCGGGTATCGACAATGATCTCGATGGAGTCGCTGTTGTTCATCAGGTTGGGGTCGTTGGTGATGCTGCTGACGTAGCCCTTCACATCGAGAATGCTGCCTTTGGGCACATAGCTGGGCACGTTCACCCATACATCGATCTCTGTCGACCTTCCAGCCCTTACGTCACCAATCCGCCAGGTGATGTTGTCTCCTGATTTATTGCCCCCGTGTTCCGCCCTGATAAAGGCCATCTGCCCGTCGGGGATGGTGACCACCATGACCTCCCTGGCATCGCTGGGGCCCTTGTTGGTGATGCTGAGGGTATACATCATGTTGGTGCCGGCAATAACAGCAGCTTTTTCGGCTGCTACCTGTATCATCACATCGGCCACGGTGCTGATGGGCGTAAGGGTGGTAGCGGTGTTGTTATCCATGTCCGGATCGTGGGTGTCGCTGCTTACGCTGCTGACGTTGACCACCTGCCCGGTGGCTCCGCTGCCTGTATGGGCCCTCAGATGGAAGCTGAAGGATTCGTTCCTGAGCAGCTCGCCGTGAACATGGCTTCCCGTCCACTCAGCCCAGCTGCCCTGTCCGTCGAAGCTGACCTCCATGCGGTCGGCGTTTTCGGGCAAGGCATTGCTTACCACCACCTGCTCTGCCCAGGTGGGACCGTGGTTGGTTACTGTAAGGGTGTACACAATGTGTTCGCCTGCAACGACGGTCTCGGGTTCGCTTTCGACCAGGATCTCCAGGTCGGCCGAGCCGGCAAGCCCTGTTTCCAAGAGCACATGGTTGTTCTCCATGTCGGGATCGTGGGTGGCGGCCTCTACCGTGGCGGTGTTGACAAGGGTTGTTCCCGGTATGGCGTCGTCGCCCACCAGGGTCAGCAGTTCCAGGGTCTGGCTTTGGCCCGCCTCCAGGAATTCAAATGTCCACTGGCTTCCATCCCAGCTGCCTGCCGACGGGCTGGCATTCAAGAGGCTGAGTGTGGCCGGCAGCTCTTCGCTGACCACGATCTGACGGGCGTGGCTGGGTCCGTAATTGGTGACCGTAATGGTGTAGCCAAGCTCGGTACCCACGATGGCCGGGTCGTGACTGGCCGTTTTAGCAATGGCCAGGTCGGCCCTGGTCTCTACCGGGGTGTGGATCGTTACGCTGTTGTTGTCCGGGTCGGGATCGGGGGTGAGGCTTTCGACCTCTGCCGTATTGGGCAGTTGGCTGCCATCGGGCGTACCCGCATCGAGGGTGGAGCGGATGTGCAGGCTGATCTCCTGACCCGCGGGCAGCAGATCATGTACAAGACTGCCGTCCCAGCGCTGCCAGTTGTCTGCGCCCTCAAGCGTCCAGGTGGCCTCACCGGTCAGTTCGGGGGGCAGGATGTCGGTGATCAGCAGCTGCCTGGCATCGGAAGGACCGTGGTTCTCTACCGTAATGGTGTAGGTGAGCTCCATGCCGGCAATGGCCGGATCGGGATCGGCCGTTTTGTGGATCGACAGATCGGCCAGGGTGGTAACCCCGGTGTTCAGGGTATAGGTGTTGTTTGCGGGTTCGGGGTCGGGGGTTGCCGAACTCACCGTGGCGGTATTGGTGAGGATGGCCCCTTCTTCGAGGCTGGCATCGGCCACCACATCAAGGGTCAGCTCCAGATGGTTGCCGGCTTCAAGCAGGGGGACTTCCCAGCTTACCGCTCCGGCGGCGTAGACCCCATCCTGGCCTGCCTGGGCAAACACCACCCCTTCGGGCAGGATATCGGTGATGAGCAGTTCGACGGCATGCGAGGGTCCGTGGTTGTCGACCCTAAGCGTATAGCGGAGCGTTTCGCCGGCGATCACCGGGTCGGGATCGGCCGATTTGGTGATCTCCAGGTCGGCAAGGGTGCTCACCCTGGCGGTGGCTGTGGCGATGTTGTTGCCGGGTATGGGATCGTCGGCCTGGCTGCTTACCGTGGCCGTATTTTCGATCAGCTGGCCTTCGGGGGTCCCGGGATCGACCCGGCCCCTGACGAGCAGTTCAAAGCTGCCGTTCAGCGGCAGGTTGCCGTAGGCGTAAAGGCCTGTCCACGTACTCCAGCTTTGCCCCTGGTCGGTGCTGAATTCGCCTTCGCCCAGTTCAGCGGGGAGCGGATCGGCCAGCTCCACCATGGGTGCGTCGGAGGGCCCTGCATTGTGCACGCTGAGGGTATAGGTCAGCAGTTCGCCGGCAATGACCGGGTCGGGCGAAGCTTCCTTGGCGATGGACAGGTCGGCGACTGAGGTTACCGGGGTGTGCAGGGTATCGGTGTTGTTTCCGGGTTCGGGGTCGAGGATGCTGCTGCTCACCGTGGCCACATTGATGAGGACGTCGTTGTTGCCCAGGCTGTGGTCTGTCCACAGTTCGAGGTATACCGTCCGGCTCTGTCCCGCCTCGATATCGCCCAGGTTCCAGCTCACCGTTCCATCGGCTTCGGTGCCTCCATCGGAGGCGGATTCGAACCGCGTACCCAGGGGCAGGGTGTCGGTCACCGCCACATCCACCGCCTCGTCGGGACCGTGGTTGGTGATGGTGAGTGCGTAGGTAAGGCCCTGCCCTGCAACGGCGGTTTCGGGGATGGCCGTTTTCACGATGTCCAGATCGGCAATGGTCCTTACCTCGGTATCCAGGCTAAAGCTGTTGTTTTCCAGATTGGGATCGGGGGTGGAGGAAGCGATGCCGGCCACATTGGTCAGGATGCTGTAGTCTTCGAGTCCGTTTTCCACCCGTACAGTCAGCAGGAGTTCGAGGGGTTCACCGGCCGCCATGGCACCCAGGTTCCAGGTTACTTCTCCGTTGTCGTAAGTGCCTCCGGCCGAAGCGTTTTCGAAGTACACCCCTTGGGGCAGGATGTCGGTAACCACCACATCGCTGGCGGACGAAGGTCCTTGGTTATGGGCCCTGAGGGTATAGGTGAGGAGGGCCCCGGAGTATACCGGGTCGGGATCGGCCGTTTTGCTGATGGCCAGGTCGGCCAGGGTGCTGACGGGGGTTTCCAGGGTATAGATATTGTTTTCGGGGCGATCGTCGCGGGTGGATGAGCCGACCGTAGCTATATTGGTCAGGATGTGCCCGTCTTCCAGGCTTTGATCGGCCAGCACCCTGAGGCTCACTTGGATCACCTCGCCAACATCCAGGTTGCCCAGGTTCCAGATGACCTCCCCGTTATCGTGGAGGCCGCCGGCGGTGGCATCCACAAAACTCAGCCCTGAGGGCAGGATATCGGTGACCGCCACGTCTTCTGCAGGGCTTGGGCCGAGGTTGGTGACCTCAAGGGTGTAGAGCAGTTCCTGGCCGGCTATGGCCGGTGAGGGCGAGGTTGACTTGACGATGGCCAGGTCGGCCATGGTGTTCACCCGGGTGGTGGCGGTGGAGGTGTTGTTCCCCAGGTCGGGGTCGAAGGTGCTGGTAGACACTACGGCTGTATTGGTCAGCAGGGTATTGTCGGGTGTGTCTGCATCTACCCTGCCGCGGATCAGCATGGAGAAGCTTTCCAGGGGCCCGAGGTTTCCGCGAAGGTATTCGCCCGTCCAGGCAGCCCATGTAACCCCGTTGTTGGTGCTGAACTCCACCGCCGACAAGGCTCCGGGTACCTCATCGCGGACCCTGACGTCCCTGGCCGTCAGGTTGCCGTGATTGGTGACCTCCAGGGTATAGGTCAGAACCTCGCCGGCATAAATGCTGTCGGGAGCCGATTTTTCAATGGCCAGGTCGGTACCCGTTATGACACCGATGGTCACGGTAGCCTGGTCGCAGTTGGATGCATTGCCCACCTCACAGATCTGGTATACGAGCTGGTAGGTACCTTCCGGCGTGCCCGGGTCGACCACCACCGCCCAGCCGCTGGGTCTCAGGGCGAAATATACTCCCGGATGGCTTCCGGGATCCACTACGGTAAAGTGGACGTCGTGGCGGGTGATCGGGTCTCCGTTGAGGCGGTCGTTGAACAGCACGTTCGGGATCGGGGTGGCGCCCGTGAAGCCGTTTACGTTGTCGACACTGATGTCGTTGGCCACCAGCAGGTTGAATTGAGCTTCCACGACCAGTTCCTTCTGGAATTCGAGCAACTGCCCGTTGGTTGCCAGGGCGGTCACCTCGAGGGAGTTCACCACGCTGCCCGCATCCAGGTCGTTCTGGGTGGTGAGGTAGGTGCGCTGGAAGGTTCGCGTTTCGCCCGGCAAGAACTGGCCGATGGTTATGCTGAAGCCGGTGAGTTCTTCGATGATGATCAGGTCGTTCAGGGTGAGGTTGCCCGTATTGGTGACCTCGAAGTCGTAGGTAAGGGTTTGTCCTGCCCGATTGTAGAAATCGGGATTAACGGTGAAGCTTACGTCCATCCCGGCCAGCTGGCGCGCCATCACCGTCAGGGTATCGCTGCCGTTGACCTCCCTGTTGTTGAAGGTGGCGCGGGCTGTGGCGACATTGGTTACGTAACCCCTGTCGAGATCGTTCTGGGTCACGGTATAGGTGCGGGTGTACTCACGGTGGCCGCCCGGGTTCAATTGCGTTATTGTCTGGCTGAGGCCCACCAGGGGATCGCTGACCTGGATGCTGCGCAATACCACATTGCCGTCATTTTCCACCCGGATGGTGTAGGTGATCTGATCGCCTTCAGTGCTGTATTCGCTGATGTCGGCTGTTTTGGCCACGGCCAGTGAGGGATTT
>PWJC01000160.1 GCA_003560165.1 Bacteroidales bacterium | reverse complement strand
TCCACTGTCCGAAGGCAGTGCGTCAGTTAAAACCCGGCAAAATCCAAACAGGTTTAAAAGTTTAATGGTTTAAGTGTTTATTATTCAGTTTTTAAACTTTTCAACTTTTCAACTCTTAAACTTTTTCGTTCATTCGTTCATTCGTTCTGTCGTTCCATCGTCTTTCTGTCCTCCGTCCTCTGTCCTCTGTCTTCCGTCTTCTGTCTTCTGTCTTCCGTCTTCCGTCTTCTAAACTTTTCAACTCTTCAACTTTTCAACTTTCTTCTTCCTACCTACTACTTACTACTTACTACTTACTACCTTCCTCCTTCCCTCCGAAATTTGCCCGGCAGAAGTATTTTTCTTAATTTTATGCCACGGGCAGATGCTCCGTTTCCTTATTGCGAAACCCTTGCAAACGCGGTGTTATGCGAAACATGCTTCTGTATTGCTTCCTGGTGTTTGTACCTTGTATGCTCTACGGGCAGAGCGGCGAATACGTGGTGCCCGATTATAAGGGTTCGGCCGAGAGTTTTTTTAGCATCAGCGACAGCCTGATTCGCAGGGAGGCCGGCAGTTTCAGCTTTGCCGGATCCCTGGCCGGGCTTCACGGCGAAACAGAGCTGACCCCCTTCGGGGTATATGCCCAAACAGAGTCGAACATCACCCTGGCCCACGAACAGGTGAAAGTATACATCGGTACCGCACATTTTGTGCCTGGGCGCCACAGCTTCGAATATTTCGGGCACAGGGGGTATGTATACAAGATCAATGGCCGGCATTTCTGGGGCATCGACGGCCAGGTCCCCAGCCGGCAGGTGGTTGCCGTGCGTATCTATTACGGCGACCGAAGGGTGGATCTGCCCACCCGGGCATTCAGGGATATCTTCGAACCCAATTTCTGTTTCAGGACCAGCCTGTTGGGCTCCCGCGAATGCCACAGCAAGGCGTTTATGTCGGCCGACGGTGAGCGGATCTATATCTATATGCGCAACGGACGAATTCCCAGCTTGTACGAGGTGACCTGGATCATCAGCAGGGGAGAATACCTGGGCCGGGTGGTCGACTACGCATACTGAGGCAGCCGGAAGGCCCCTTAGTTGGCGGGATCGCCGATGGGTATGATTTCGCCCAGGTGAAGCGGTTGTTTATTGGTCAACAGGTCCCAAAACACATTGGCCTTGGCAAACCATTCCCTGACCACTGTCCTGTCGGTTTTGGCGGGCGGTACGTCTTCGGCATTGAAGGCATAGACCTCCATCCCGTGACGGTTGGCGATGTAAACTGCCCGCTGGTTGTGGAAGCGTTGCGAAATGATGGTGAGTTTGGTTTGCCCGAATACTTCTTTGGCGCGGATCACCGAATCGAGGGTACGCAAACCGGCCTGATCGGGATAGATGACCTCGTCGGGCACCCCCAGCCTAATGAGGGCCTGCCGCATTTGCTCGGGCTCGTTGTAGTAGATGCTGCGGTTGTCCCCGCTGGCGATCAGGTAACTTATCTTTCCATGGTGGTAGAGGGTGGCCGCGGCCTCCATCCGGTTATGAAAATAGGGGTTGGGACCGCCGTTGCGCACACGGTGGGAGGTACCCAGCACCAGGCCCACTTTGCTGTAAGGAATATCGCCGACCGCATCGTAGAGCTGGCTATCGGCCGAAATGCGGATCACCTGGTTGGTGACCAGCAGGATCACAATGGGCAGCAGGACCAGGACCTCTGCTGCAAGGAGGCCCCGTTTTGTCCATCTGGCAATGCCTGTATACTTTCTGTCCATTGGTGTGTAAAACTAATCAATTTTGCAAAGAACGGGGGTGCTGATTTTCCCAAGCCGGGATTGTGTAGTGAATTCGGGTGCAACTGTCTGTTTTTAAGGGATTATGAGGTTTGTTGCCATGAGGGGCGAACGGGCCGGAATGTGGCTGATTTATTTTCTGAAAGCGTCACATCAAATGACTTAATTTGCATCGGCAAAAATTATTCCAACTTTATACTTTCTCTTTGAATAATAAATTATAGTTTTGTCCAATATCATCATAATGCGCGTCAATTTTCAATACAAAACAGATACTTCACACATAAATTATTACGACAATGGCAAGAAAAGGAGATGTTGTCATCGAAATAGAAAAATGCAAGGGCTGTGAGGTCTGCCTTTCGGCCTGTCCGAATCAGGTACTGGCATTAAGCAATGAAGTGAACAGCAAAGGCTATCATTATGCGGTCAAGGTTAATGCCGAGTGCATAGGTTGTGCCAACTGCGCCATTGTTTGTCCGGATGCCGTGATCACGGTATACAGGGAAAAGAAGTAAATAGCAGGTCTGCTGACTGATTTAAAACAAGAACCCATGAAGGAATTACGATTAATGAAAGGCAATGAGGCCCTGGCGGAAGCGGCCATTCGTGCCGGTGCCGATGCTTATTTTGGATATCCGATCACCCCGCAGTCGGAAGTTATTGAATACCTGATGCGGGAGAATCCGGTCGATCGCACCGGGATGCAGGTGCTTCAGGCCGAAAGTGAAGTGGCTGCCATCAACATGGTATATGGGGCAGCCGGTTGCGGCAAACGTGCCATCACCTCGTCTTCGAGTCCGGGTATCAGCCTGAAAATGGAAGGCATCTCTTATCTGGCCGGAGCCGAACTGCCCTGCGTAATCGTCAACGTGGTGCGTGCCGGCCCCGGCCTGGGCACCATACAGCCCTCGCAATCGGATTATTTTCAGGCTGTCAAGGGTGGCGGACACGGAGATTATAAGCTCATCGTCCTGGCCCCGGCCACCGTGCAGGAAAGCGTCGACTTTGTCCGGCTCGCCTTCGATCTGGCTTTCAAATACCGCAACCCGGTAATGATACTGTCTGACGGTATTATCGGGCAAATGATGGAAAAGGTCGAATTGTTCGAACAACAGCCCCGCATTGCAGAGGCTGAAGAATGGGCCACTGTTGGTAAGAAACCCGGCAAAGACAGCGTGATCGTCACTTCACTGCAACTGCAGTCGGAAGAACAGGAGAAGGTGAACCTGAGATTGCAGGCCAAGTACCGCGAAGTCGAAAAAAATGAGGTCCGCTTCGAGACCTATCAGTGTGAGGACGCTGAATACCTGTTCGTTGCCTTTGGTTCCTGTGCCCGGATCACCCGTAAGGCCATGGAAATGGCCCGCAACAAAGGCATCAGGGTCGGATTGATGAGACCGCAAACCCTCTATCCCTTTCCGGCAGAAGAGCTGCACCGCCTGGCCGGTCAGGTCAGGGGAATACTCACCGTCGAAATGAATGCCGGGCAAATGGTGGAAGACGTCCGCCTGGCAGTGAACGGTGTGACCGGAGTGGGGCATTTCGGCCGTTTCGGCGGCATGATCCCCAGCCCCGATGAAATATTGAATGCGTTGGAAAAACAATTTATTGGAGGATAATCATGGCAGAAAAAGACATCATCAACCCCGAAAACCTGGTTTACGAAAAAACAAAGGTCATGACCGACAAGGTCCTGCACTATTGTCCGGGTTGTGGTCATGGAACGGCCCACCGGCTGCTGGCCGATGTAATCGATGAGCTTGGCATCCAGGGCTACACCATTGGGGTGGCGCCGGTAGGATGTTCGGTATTGGCCTATTACTATTTTGACGTAGACATGCAGGAGGCGGCTCATGGCCGGGCACCTGCCGTGGCCACTGGTATCAAGCGGGTGTTGCCCGAAAAATATGTGTTCACCTACCAGGGCGATGGCGACCTGGCAGCCATCGGGACGGCCGAGACCATCCACGCCTGTAACCGCGGCGAAAACATCCTGATGGTCTTTATCAACAACGGGATCTATGGCATGACCGGGGGGCAGATGGCCCCCACCACCCTTCCCGGGATGAAGAGCTCCACATCGCCCCGTGGGCGGGACGTGAGAACAATGGGCAACCCTCTGAAAATGACCGAGCTGGTAGCCCAACTTGAAGGCACTTACTATGTTACCCGTCAATCGGTCCATACCCCGGCCAATGCAAGAAAGGCCAAAAGAGCGCTTAAAAAAGCCCTGGAGTATCAAAAGCTGAACAAGGGAACCTGCTTTGTTGAGATCGTGTCCAACTGTCCATCGGGATGGAAGATGACTCCGGTTGAGTCGAACAAGTGGATGGAGGAGCATATGTTCCCCTTCTATCCGTTGGGAGATATTAAAGTACCTGAAAAATAAAAACACCCGATACCATGACTGAAGAAATTATCATTGCCGGATTCGGCGGACAGGGGGTCCTTTCCATGGGCCAGATACTCTGCTACGGCGGGGTCATGCAGGACAAGGAGGTGAGCTGGATGCCCTCGTACGGGCCCGAGATGCGAGGTGGCACGGCCAATTGCACGGCCATTATCAGCGATACCGAAATCAGTTCTCCGGTGCTGACCCGCTTTGACACCGCCATTGTGCTCAACCAACCCTCCATGGACAAGTTCGAAGATGCGGTCAAACCCGGGGGTCTGCTCATTTATGAGGAGAACGGGATGACCCGCAAACCCAGGCGCACCGACATCAATATCTGTTCGATCGCCGCCTACGATGAGTCGGTTAAGATGAACAACACCAAGGTGTTTAATATGATCGTGATCGGAGGTGTGTTGAAGGTCAGGCCCATACTGGAGCTGGAAAATGTCATCAGGGGGCTGAAAAAGGTGTTGCCCGAGCGTTACCATCACCTGATCCCCCTGAACGAGGAAGCCATCCACCGAGGCATGGAGATCATCAAAACACAGCATCAGGTTGACTGATACCCGCCTTTAAGACAGGGAAGATGGGGCTGCGGTATGGTTCATGTACTGTGCGCCCCTTTTTTAATCCGTTATCAAGCTTCGTTCCATGGTTATTCCACTGAACCTGATCCCTATCAACAGCGATGGCTTCCACCTGTTGATGCATGCCAGCATCAATGGCTTGAAAGCCAATGTGCTCATTGATACCGGGGCTTCGAAAACCATCATGGACCTGTCCAGGGCATCGAAATACTTCAGAAATCCCGACATACGCTGCGTCAACAAATTCTTTACCGGCATGGGTACCGGCAAGATCAGGACCTATGTGACCCGGCTGTCAAAACTGAGCCTGGGCGGGTATGAACTGGAGAAACTGGACATCATCCTGATCGACATGAAACCGATCAACGATTCCTATGCCGTGTACGACCTTCCCCGCATCGATATGGTGCTCGGGGGAGATATGCTGGTCAGGATGAAGGCAGTGATCGACTTCCCCAACCGGATCCTGCGGATCGACCCCTAACACGGGCTAACCAAATTCCCCGGCCGTTATTTCCCATTAAGAAAAAAAAGAATTAACTTTGCGGGCGTTTTTTAGCAGATAAGATAACAAAACACCAAACAATGCAAAATAAAGGTTTGATCAGATTTTTTGCCATTGCCTTTGCACTGGTATGTCTTTACCAGCTTTCCTTCACCTATTTCGCCCGCAAGGTCGAACGTGATGCGAGGAGCTATGCACGCAGCGAGCAGTTTCGCGAAAAGGCCCGTACAATGGCCGAAAGCGATGAGTTGCTGGAAAATTACCTGATGGATTCAATTGCCAGGGTTGAGGAAAGGTTTTACCTCGACTCGATGATGAATTTGCCGGTATTTAACCTGGGTTTTCACCAGTATACCTTTCGCGAGGTCAAGGAACGGGAGCTGAACCTCGGGCTGGACCTGCGGGGGGGGATGAACGTGACACTGGAGATCTCCGTGCCCGAAATCATCAGGGCCCTGGCAGGACATACCACCGATCAGACCTTTGTTGCTGCCATGGAGCGCGCCACCGAAATGCAACGGGTGAGCCGCGAAGACTTCATTACCCTTTTTGGTCAGGCCTTCCAGGAAGTAGACCCGGGTGCCAGCCTGGCGTATTTTTTCAGCACACCCGAAATGCGCGACCGCATTACTGTGACCTCCTCCAACGAGGAAGTGCTCCGCATGCTTCGCAGGGAAGTAGACCTGGCGGTAGACAGGTCATTCCAAATCCTGCGCACCCGCATCGACCGTTTTGGCGTTGCCCAGCCCAACATCCAGCGTTTGGCCGCCACCGGCCGGATACTGGTGGAACTGCCCGGCATCAAGGAGCCCGACCGGGTGCGCCGCCTGTTGCAGGGTACCGCTAAGCTTGAATTCTGGGAAACCCACGAATTTTCCGAGATCTACGAATATTTCTGGGATGCCAACGAAAGGCTCCGCGAGATGGAGGCCATCGTTGATGTTGCTCCGGAGTTAGTGGACGAGGAGATCACCGAATTTGAAGGAGAGCCCCTGCTCGATGAACCCGATATCGACTGGGAAGCCATGTCGCCCGAAGACAGCCTGAGCATTGCCGAAATGCTGGCCGATGACTTTGACGACCTGGATGAGTTTCAGGACTTTGCCCTTCAGAACCCTTTGTTTGCTTACCTGAACCCGGCCTTCACCCAGGACCAGGCCGGCAACATGTTCCCTGCCCAGGGGCCGGTGGTGGGCTATGCCGCCGTCCAGGATACGGCCAGGGTGAACCGCATGCTGGCACAACCCCAGATCCGCAATATCTTCCCCCGCAACCTCAGGTTGTACTGGAATGTAAAACCGGCCCGTGGCACCGACAATGTGCACGAACTGGTCGCCATCCGGGTGACCTCACGCGACGGCAGGGCCCCCCTTACCGGGGAGGTGATTACTGATGCCCGCCAGGACTTTGATGCCACCGGCCGTGTAGAGATCAATATGTCGATGAATACCGAAGGGGCCAGGGTGTGGCGCAGGCTGACCGCCGACAACATTGGCCGCTCCATCGCCATTGTTCTCGACGATTATGTGTATTCCTTTCCCACCGTTCAAAGTGAGATCCCCGGCGGACGTTCCCAGATATCCGGGCAGTTCAGCGTTGCCGAGGCGCAGGACCTGGCCAATATCCTGCGTGCCGGCTCACTGCCAGCTCCTGCCAGGATAGTGGAAGAGGCCATTGTCGGGCCTTCGCTGGGCCGTGAGGCCATCAATGCGGGCTTCACTTCCTTTTTGATCGCCTTTATCGTGGTGCTAATCTATATGGCCTTTTACTACAGCAGGGCAGGCATGGTGGCCGACATGGCCCTGGTGGCCAATATTTTCTTTATTTTGGGTGTGCTGGCTTCACTCGGGGCCGTGCTTACCCTTCCGGGGATCGCCGGCATCGTGCTCACCCTGGGTATGGCCGTCGATGCCAATGTGATCATTTACGAAAGGATACTCGAGGAACTGCGGGCCGGCAAGGGACAGCGGCTGGCCATTGCCGACGGGTACAAGAATGCCTATTCGGCCATTGTCGACGGGAACATCACCACCCTGCTTACCGGTGTTGTTCTCTATATTTTCGGTACCGGCCCGGTGCAGGGCTTCGCCACCACCCTGATCATCGGGATCGTTTGCTCCCTGTTTACCGCCATCTTCCTTTCGAGGCTGGTATTTACCTACTGGCTCGACAAGAACGTGAACATCCGGTTCGACACCCGGATTACCAAAGACATGCTGACCAAGGTCAATTTCGACTTCCTCGGCGTAAGGAAACGTTTTTACACGATCTCGGCCATTGTGATCCTGCTTGGCCTGGGCTCTTTTGCCGTACGTGGCCTCAGCTACGGCATCGATTTTTCGGGGGGGCGTTCCTATGTGGTGCGTTTTGATCAGGACATCAATACCGTGGACATGCGCGCCCAGCTGATGGATCACCTGAACGAACCCGCCGAAGTCATCACTTTCGGCCCCTCCAACCAGGTAAGAATCACCACCAGCTACCTGATTGACGACGATACGGCAGAGGCCGACTCCCTGGCAGAAAGGGCCATTTATGAAGGCATCAGTGGCTTTTTCATCGAGCCGGTCGCTTACGAGGCCTATGTGTCTGACGACGATGACAAGGTCATTGGCAGGCTGAGTTCACAGAAAGTAGGGCCCGCCGTGGCCCGCGACATACAGGTGGGTGCCTTGCTGAGTGTGAGCATTGCACTGATCATCATTTTCGGATACATCGCCATGCGTTTCAAAAAATGGCAATTCGGGCTGGGCAGTCTGACCACCCTTTTCCACGATGCCATTATTGTGGTGTCGTTGTACTCCCTGCTCTACAATGTGGTGACCTGGACCATGGAGATTGATCAGGCCTTCATTGCCGCAATTTTGACCATCATCGGATATTCGGTGAACGACACAGTAGTGATCTTCGACAGGATCCGGGAGAACGTTAAACTGTATCCCAGGCGCGACCTAAAGACCAACATCAACACCGCACTGAATTCCACGCTTTCGCGTACATTCAACACCTCGGGAACCACCATTGCCGTGTTGCTGATCATCTTCCTGTTTGGGGGCGAAGTGATCAGGGGCTTCGCATTCGCCCTGATGATCGGTGTGGCCGTTGGGACTTATTCATCCCTGTTCAACTCCGCACCCATTGCCTACGACTTGCTGACCATGAAGGACAAGAATAAGCTCAAAAAGAAATAAACCATTTAAAATCAGGAGGTTATATTATGAGCATCCAAAATAATGGCTTCACTTACCCGGCTTTGACCGTGTTTTTGCTTGCGGTGATACTGATCGGGCATGCCTGCAGGACCCCCGACAGGGTAGAGATTCCCACATTCAGCGAAAACTTCCGCACCCATGTGGAAACACTGGCTTCCGACGAGTTCGAAGGCCGTGCCCCGGCCACCCGGGGCGGCAGGATGACGGTCGAGTATATTGAGAACGAATTCGAACGCCTCGGACTGAAACCCGCCGTAAACGGCAGTTATCGCCAGGCCGTTCCCCTGGTTGAAATCACAGGCTACGATTTCTCCGATCTGCTGGTCAGAAAAGGGGAAGAGCAGCTTGCTTTTTCTTACCTTGACGATATGGTGATCGGGACCACCCGCTTGCAGGACCGTTCCGTGCTGGACAACAGCGAACTGGTTTTTGTCGGTTATGGGATCGTTGCCCCCGAATTCGGCTGGGACGATTACGAGGGGGTCGATGTAGAGGGCAAGACCGTTGTGGTGATGATCAACGACCCCGGTTTCATGCTGCAAGACGAAGAGTTGTTTACGGGCATTGCCATGACCTACTACGGGAGGTGGACTTATAAATTTGAAGAGGCCGCCCGGCAGGGTGCCGCCGGGGCCCTGATCGTTCATCAGACAGAGCCCGCCAGTTATGGCTGGGACGTGGTCAGAAACTCCTGGTCGGGAACTCAGTATGGCATCGGCACCGAAGGTGGAGGGCCCAGGCTCGAAGCAGAAGGCTGGATTCAGCTCGACGTGGCCAGGCAGGTCTTTGAGCTTGCGGGAATGGATATCGAGGAAGCCTTCCGTTCGGCCCTCAGCCCCGGCTTCAGTGCCGTTCCGATGGATGTGCATGCCAGCGTGGATTTCAGCAATACCTTCGAGCATGCTGAGAGCTATAATGTGATCGGCTACATCGAGGGGAGCGAATATCCCGAAGAAACCGTCATATACATGGGGCACTGGGACCACCTGGGCATGGTTGAGACTCCCGAAGGGGTGGAGATCTATAACGGGGCGGTTGACAATGCCACGGGCGTTGGGGCTATTTTGTCGATTGCCGGGCGTTTTGCCGCAGCCGAAGAGGCCCCGCGGCGTTCGGTGGTGTTCATGGCCTTAACGGCTGAGGAATCCGGACTGCTCGGTTCCCGCTTTTATGCTGAAAATCCCGTATTTCCTTTGGAAACCACCGTTGGAGGGATCAATATCGATGCCCTGAATGTATACGGCCCCACCTGGGATGTGTCGGTGGTGGGCTATGGCAATTCGGAAATGGAGGATTATCTGCGGCGGCATGCCGCCAACCAGCGTCGCCACCTGGTGCCCGAGCCCCATCCCGAACGGGGGTATTTCTACCGCTCTGACCACATCAGCCTGGCCAGGCAGGGCGTTCCGATGATCTATGCCCAGGGAGGCGACGATTACATTGGCCGGGATCAGGAATATGCCAAAATGGTAGCCGCCGACATGGCCGCCCGATACCACGCCCCCACCGATGTGGTACACGACGGATGGGTATGGGATGGCATGCACCAGGACATGTGGCTGTTCTATTATGTGGGCAGCGAACTTGCCAACTCCGACGACTGGCCTAACTGGTACGAAGGGAACGAGTTCCGGCAGATCAGGGACGCCTCTGCCCACAAGCGCCGTTAAGCAACGGTATCCTGACCGTATGAAAAAAATAGTACCTTGGGCATCGTTGTGCTTCATGCACGGCGATGCTTTTTTTTGGAAGATAGAAGATAGAAGATAGAAAGTAGAAGACAGAAGACAGAAGACAGAGGACAGAAGACGGAAGACAGAAAGAAGTAAGTTTAAAAGTTGAAGAGTTGAAGGGTTGAAAAGCCAAAAGCCAAAAGCCAAAAGCCAAAAGCCAATCGCCAAAAGAAAAAGTACAACCAAGGGAAAAGGAAGAAACAGGAAAGCGGAAGGAAAACGGAAAACAAACAGCGGCCATGCTCATTGAAGAAACCATCGGCTATCTGCGTGCCCGGCTGGGTGTGAGGCTGCATGAGCTGAGCATTGCCGGGCTGCGCATCGGCATCCACCTCACTGCGGTGGTCCTCTCGGACGGCTCGGCCGGGGTTTGCAGCACCACATTGCCCCAGCCAGGGCCAAAACCCAGGGAAGGCAGGGATTATGGGAGGTTCAGCCCGCTGAACATCAGAGGCATCGGGCTTGATGAACTTTTAGAAACCAGCGGCGGCAGCCGCCTGAAAGCACCCCTGAGGCTGGCGGTGATCAATGCGCTTTCTGCAGGCCTGCTGGAACATACCGGGCATAAGGTGCTGGAAAACACCGACCCCATCTCCCTGCTCGACCTCAGCCGGCCCAGGCATATTGCCATGGTCGGCGCCTTTCATTCCTATATACCGGTTTTGCTTTCGGCCGGTCAGCACTTGTCGGTGGTGGAGCTCGACAAATCCGCCCTTGCCCCCGAATATGCTTCGCTGTACGTGCCTGCCGGACAGGAATCGGCAGTGATCTCCAAAGCCGACGCGGTCATCTTTACGGGAATGACCCTGGCCAACCACAGCCTCGATCGTTTGTTAACCCTGACCAAAGCCGTGCAGGAGCTGCTTGTTGCAGGGCCTTCGGCCGGTGTGGTGCCCGATGTGCTTTTTAGCCGGGGCGTGCACATGATCGGTGCCACCAGGATCACCGACCCCGGACGGCTGCTCGATCTTGTGGCCGAAGGGGGGTCGGGATATCACCTGTTCCGTTATTGCGCACAAAAGATCACCATCCTTCCGCCTGATGGGTTTCCGTAACCCCCGTTGCCGGATATTTTCCAGGGGGCCGGTCAGTTGTCCGTGCAAGGAGCGCTGCCAGGCGGGCTGCTTCTTCCGGGTGGTCGTTCCCGGCATCGAAAAGGTACACGCTTCCCACATCCCATTTTCTGGCCATTTTCCTGGCCAGGGAGAGGCGGACCACCCAGCAATGGACCATTTGCCTGCTACGCAACAATGTTTCGATTGCGGGGGCCCAGCCCCTGTCGTTGATCTCCAGTGGCCCCACTTCATCGATGACCACAACGGACTTCCCGGCCAGGCTGCCGGGCAGCAGCAACTGCCTTCCCTTTTGGAGCGCCGATGGATTGAAGTAATACTTTCCTCCCTTTGGCCACTCCCTTTTTCCGTGAATGCTGCAAAGCAAAACGGGTTTTTCCCCGTTCAGGGGTTGAAGGCAGAATCCGGTCCGCTCCCCTTTCTCGTTGTGTTTGCCCGGCGAAAGGAAGCCTCCGGTGGGTAACTCCATTTTGTTCAGATGTTCTGCCATGCTGCGGGCAAAACTTGTTTTTCCCTGTCCGATGTGGCCGCTGACAATGATCAGAGGCGATTTCTGTACATCCTCTTTTTTAAAGGCCTCCAGCATGGTTTCGGCGGCCGCGGCGATGCCGGCGAAATCGGGCCTCCACGTCCGGATTTTTCCTTTTTGATCCGACAGGTAATCGAGCAAGGCGGGCAGGGCAGAGAAGGAAAGCCTGAGTGCCTGGTACAAACTGGCAAATCCCTTGTTGTAGAGGATGAGTTTGATGGCAGGGTTTTTCATTTCGGTGCTGATGGCGGTAAACCCGGTAAGGACAATTAGCGCCCTGGCGTTCATCCGCAAACCGGTGAGTAAGCCGGTGGTACTCAACGACCAGCCATTGCCGATGCCATCCAGCAGCAAGGCTGCAGCAAGGGTGATCAACACAAAAGGGATCCAGAAAGACCATTTCCTGATCCTGTGCACGGCCCGGCGGTACCTGAAAAAACAGAAAACCAGGTAGGCAGCCGAAAACAGGGCGGCAGCAAGTGGATAAGGACCATTGATCAGTAACAGGGCCAGCACAACGGCTCCCAGGTTGAGAAAAAGCAAGGGAGCTGCATAGTTGTCTGCCCGGCTGCGTCGAAACAATTCACTGGTCTTTTGTTCCGAAACACTTGCAGTATCCAGGCGGTGGAAGCCCCCAAACCCGGCTTCCGTTTTTTTGCCCCGCCTCCAAAAGCCTTTGCCCGAAGCATAACCGGCCAGGGCTGCTACCAGGCCGGCTGCAATATACAGGCCTGCGAGCAGGAAGACGGCGTCCCTCAGGCTTGTGCGGGGAAGGAATTCCGCTTCGGCCGAAACCCGGAACACTGCATCTGCCACCCTGATCAGGTCAAAGCCATAGAGTACGATCAGGTTCAGTATTTTATGCCCCAGGGTGCTCAATACGGCCAACCCGCCACCTATCAGGTAGGCGAGCGGCCTTCTTCCCAGAAGAACTACCGCCAGGTTCATCAGCAGGGCCTCGGTGAAGATACCCAACATGGGTCCGAGGATCACGGCACTGGGCGACAGCGATTTCATCAGCGCTGCCACCAGCCCGGCTCTCCACAGAAGCCCGTCTTCCTTCCATACCTGCACAAAGGCCACCATGAGCCATACGGCAACGCAGGCCAGTATGGTGCCGGCAAAGGGGATCCTCAGGTTGTGAAGGAAGCTGCCCATGATGATCTCCATGGATGCCCAGAAGCTGCCCATGACGGCCGCTTTGAGCCAGACCATGCGCAAGGGGGTATGAAGCAGGGTTTGCAAAACGGCCTATCTTTTAAATTCGATGATCTCCAGGTCTTTCATCACCGGTCCGCTGATGAAAAGCCGCATCATGGTGATCGTCTTGTGGAAGCCCGATCGGCCCGCTGCGCCCGGATTGATGTGTAGCAGCCCCAGTTTTTTGTCGTACATCACCTTCAGGATGTGTGAATGCCCGCTGATGAACAGTGCGGGAGAATGGTTTTTCAGCATGTTTGCGATGCCGGGGGCGTAATTGCCCGGATACCCGCCGGTATGGGTCATTATTACCTGCAGCCCCCCGTAATCGAAGCGGAGCATTTCGGGGAACTCCCAGCGTATTTCCCTTCCGTCGATATTACCAAAGACCCCCCTGAGGGGTTTCAGGGCCCTGAGCCTGTGTGCCACCGAAATGTCTCCGAAATCGCCGGCATGCCAGATCTCGTCGCATTGGGCAAAAACGCGGGGGATTTCGGGGTGCAGGTAGCCATGGGTGTCGGAGAGCAGTCCGATGCACTTCATAAGGAATTGTTTCGGCTGTTACGGGGCGGCCATTCAACAAAAAGGTCAAAAATAATTAAAATATACCCAAATAATACCTTGGGTTGTGATTCCTGCATGCTGATGATGGCGGCAAAAAGCACGAAATAATTTTATTTATTCACAAATTGTTCATTATTTTCGCTGAATATTGCCGGTGGGCAACCGGCATTGGCTAATTTTGCAGTTTAGGGACGACCCTCAGACCGAAAAAACCGAGTCAGGCATGGAGAAAATCAGGATACTGGACAAGGAGTTTGAAAAGAACATTCCTTACGAGAAAATTCAGGAGGTGGTTGCAGAAATGGCCGGCAGCATTTATGCCGATTACCGCAACAGCATGCCTTTGTTCCTGTGCGTACTGAATGGCTCCTTTATGTTTGCCGCCGATCTGTTCAAGGTTTACCGCGGAGAATGTGAGATCAGTTTCATCAAGCTTTCGTCCTATGCCGGTACCACCACCACGGGCGAGGTGAAGTCGGTTATTGGCCTGACTGAGGACATTGGCGGACGCGACGTGATCATCCTCGAAGACATCGTCGACAGTGGCATTACGGTGTCTCACCTGGTCAGGGACCTGAATACCTGCAATCCGCAAAGCATTAGGGTGGCCACTTTGCTGCTGAAACCCGATGCCTTGAGGGAGAATGTACGCCCCGATTACATCGGCATGGAGATCCCCAACGATTTTATTGTGGGTTATGGGCTCGATTACAATGGTTTTGGAAGGAACCACAAGGACATATACAAGATTGTCGGATAGTCAGGGCTCTCTCTGATGTTTTTCTCCCGTTTAATGACCACGTTATGTTAAACCTCGTGATTTTTGGCCCCCCGGGTTCGGGTAAAGGCACCCAGTCAGTGAAAATTGTTCAGAAGTACAAGCTGATACACCTCTCTACCGGCGACCTGTTGAGGGAGGAAATAGAGAACGACACCCCCCTTGGGAACAGGGTGAAGAAATTCATCGACAAGGGCTTGCTGGTGCCCGATGAAATCGTTCTGCGCGAATTGTACTGCCGGGCCATGGAGCATCTGGATTCGCCCGGCTTTATTTTCGACGGCTTCCCCCGTACCATTGTGCAGGCCGAAGTGCTCGACCGCATGCTGAAAAAGAAAGGCTTCAGCATCAACCTCGTCATTTCGGTGGAGGTGGACGAACAGGAGCTGTTCGAACGTTTGCGTGGCAGGGCCCAGGATTCGGGTCGAAGCGACGACAGCAGCGAGATCATACGCCGCCGGCTGAATGTCTACAAACAGCAGACCATGCCGTTGATTCATTATTACAAGGAGCAGGGAAAGATCGTTGCCGTTAATGGCATGGCTCCCGTAGACGATGTTTTTAAGCGGATTAGCCTGGCTATCGATACTTACAAGAAAGAGAACAAGATCCTTCCACTTGCATGAACGGCAACTTCATTGACTATGTAAAGATCAACTGCCGCTCCGGAAAGGGCGGAGCAGGTTCTGCCCATCTGAGGCGTGAGAAGTTTGTCCCGAAGGGAGGCCCCGACGGAGGCGACGGCGGAAGGGGGGGGCATGTGATCCTCAGAGGCAACAGCCAGTTGTGGACCCTACTTCACCTCAAATACACCCGTCATTTGATTGCCAAACCCGGCGAACCCGGGGGCAGGCAGCAGCGAAGCGGAGCTGCCGGAAAGGACGTGGTGGTCGAAGTGCCCCTGGGTACGGTAGTAAAGGACGCCGAAAGCGGGGAAGTGGTTGCCGAGATCACCACCCACGAGCAGCAGGATGTTTTGCTGGAGGGCGGGCGTGGTGGCCTTGGCAATGTGCATTTTAAGTCAAGCACCCGGCAAACCCCCCGTTATGCCCAGCCCGGCGAGCCGGGTAAAGAGAAATGGTTTGTCCTGGAGTTGAAGATACTGGCCGATGTCGGCCTGGTGGGCTTTCCCAACGCCGGCAAATCGACACTATTGTCGGTAGTGAGTGCCGCCAAACCCGAAATTGCCGATTATCCTTTTACCACCCTGGTGCCCAATCTGGGCATGGTGCCATACAGGGACGGACGTTCCTTTGTCATGGCCGATATTCCGGGAATTATCGAAGGAGCCCACAGGGGAAAGGGCCTGGGGCACCGCTTTCTTCGCCACATTGAGCGCAATGCCCTGCTGCTGTTTCTGATACCTGCCGACAGCGCCGATCTTGCCGCCGAATATTCGGTGTTGCTTCAGGAGCTCAGTCTCTTCAATCCGGAGCTGCTCGACAAGCAGCGGCTGCTTGCCGTCAGCAAATGCGACCTGCTGGATGAGCAGGCCCTGTCCGAAATACAGGAAGGGTTAAAGGCGGATCTGCCCGGGCTGGACCATGTGATGATCTCGTCGCATACCAACCAGGGGATAAGCCGGCTTAAAGACCTGCTTTGGCAATTAATGAATCCGGTCGAAGATGAATGAACGATGGAACGACTTTTCAGGCATTTCAACCTTGTCAGCTTTCTGCCTTCTGTCCTCTGCCTTCGTCTTGCCGGGAAGGTTGGATTATGAACGGATCAAAGGATCTTCCGTAATGCTGTGACAGATCATGATCGACGTATTAAATGAGCTGGATACTCAGTTGTTTCTGTTCCTCAACGGACTGAACGCCCCCTGGCTCGACGAGCCCATGTACCAGATCAGTTACCGCTATAACTGGGTCCCTTTCTATGCCTTTCTGGGGGTGTTGGTGTGGATGAAATACCGGCTGCGCGGATTGTGGATCTTTCTTTTCACAGGCTTGCTGATCACCCTCAGCGACCAGTCGGCCAACCTGGTCAAGGACTATTTCGCCCGGTTACGGCCGGGTCATGAACCGGAGATCGCCGACCTGGTGCATCTGGTCAGGGACAGAAGGGGAGGGCGGTTTGGCTTTGTGTCGGGCCATGCAAGCAATTCATTTGCCCTGGCCGCCTTCATGATCTGGTCGCTCAGGGACAGGTTTGCCTGGATCCTCCCCCTGATGGTCTTTTGGGCGGTATTGAAGAGCTACAGCCGCATTTACCTGGGGGTGCATTATCCGGCCGATGTGCTGGCGGGGGCCATGCTGGGCCTTTTTTGGGCCTGGGTTGTGTACCGCCTCCATGCCTGGTTGATGTTGCGGGTTTACCCTGACCGCTGCGGCGCCTCGCTGCATCCTGGCCCTTCCTAGAAATACCCCGACAGTTTCCCTTCGATCCGGTGCACCCTTATATGCACCACCACCACATTGTGGATGGCGGGAGCGTTGTAGGGAAAATCCCTGCCCGTGTATTTTTTCATCGTCACGTTCATGATGCGGACTTTTTCGTCGTAGTCGTCCACAAAGGATGCCTTGCCATGGGCGAGCACGCTTCGGTATTTCATGCCATAGCTGCAGGCAACCTCTTCGTTGCGGTGGAATAACTGATGGTCGGTGCTGAAGGCCACGCATACCTCGGGGTTGTTTCGAAGGATCCCGAGTTTTTTCCCCTGCGGGCCCATGTGCAGGTAAATGCTTCCGTCTTCGTAGCCGAAATTGAAGGGCAGTACATAGGGCCCGCCGTCCATGCCGGTCATCCCCACATAACATACTTCGCATTTGTCGATAATGGCCCGGATCTTGGCCGGGTTGCTGATCATGTTGGTTGCCATGCTGCGCCTGGTTTAAAGGTTCAAATATACATGGTTTTTTTTGCCCGGAATTTCCAGGACAAAGGAAAAAAAACGGCGCTCATTCGACGATGTGGCAGGATATTTGATCATTTTTTTCTTAAAAACTAACAAAATAGTTGAATAACTAAAAAATTAGTTATAAGTTTGCCTTCACAGTTTTGTTCCAATCCGAAAAACCATGTTGATGCAAGTGCCGGGCGATGATGCAGTCAACCTTTATTTTTCCCGAAAAGGCTTTTTGGGCTGCCTGCCGGCCTTGGTGTTGCTCATGTGTGTGGCTTGCTCCGAAAGCGGTGGCGGCTATCCCGAAACGACCAGGACCGTGATCTCCGGCAGGGTGGCCAATATGGATGTGTATCCTGATTACGCCACCATGAGCGTCCAGGTTAAAGACTTCAGGGGGAGCCATAAAGTGTATGCTGACTCCATTGCACCCGATGGAAGTTTCCATATTGAGTTTGACTTGCATCACACACAGGATATAAGTGTTTCCCCAATTGTCAGGAATGTATTGGCAAGGCCGGGAGACAGCATCCATATTGAGCTTGATTTCAAACGCTTGTCCGAGATTGTCTTTACGGGAGACTTTGACCGGCAGAACAGGGATTATCATGCATATGTGAACAGTTATTACCTGTTGGACTATTATCACCGGGCGGACATGAATATGGGGCTTGAGGAGTATCTCCGGTTCTGTGACAGCGTTTACATGCGCATTCAGGAAAAATATGCTGAGTTCAGCGAACTGAGGGAGCCGGGTCCTGAGGTGCGGCAATGGATTTCCGACCATATGGATATCCGGTATTATGCAGCGATATTCCGCCGGCTTTCTTCCGGCGGAATGCCGGGTGAAATGAAGCTGGGTTTGCCCGAAACCCACCGGGGGATATTCACGGATATGGAGTCTTTGTTCAGGAATGATCAGTTGCATAGCGGTGTTTTTGGCCTGATGAACACCTTTTTATCTGGATTATCGGTCACACTGCCTGAAATCGGTGATGTGCGGCCCGATGAGTTTAACCGCTCGATGATTGAACGCATTGAAGACAGTGCCGGCAGTGACCTGTTCAGGCAAATGCTTACGGCTTATGTTTATTACAGGGATTTTTCGCAGAACCGGACCGGCTTCTATGAACAAGACCCCGGGTTGTTTGACCGTCTTATTGCCGAAGACCGGATCCGTATACCCTTGTTGGAACACTACCGGGATGTGCGCGATCATTTAAGCAATCCGCACCTCAGCCACCGGGAATTGATGCAGGGAATGGAAGGCACCCTGGCGCATCAACTGCTTGATTCCATATTCAATGCCCATGAGGGGAAGGTGATCTACATGGACTTCTGGACCACCTGGTGCGGCCCTTGCATTGCCCTGTTCCCAAGTGCGCAGGAAATGATCAGGAACTATCATGACCGGGACATTGCGTTTGTATTCATCTGCATGGGCACTCAGGAGGAACAATGGGCCACCCTTGTTGAAGAGGCCGGCCTGGAAGCCGGGCACATATATTGTACCCCCGAACAGACACAAAGCCTGTACAGGGAGTTGCAGATAGGCGGGCACCCTTATTACATGCTTGCGGATAACAACGGCTTTATTGTCCACAGGGGATATTACCTGACGCCCATGAAACCCCTGACACTTGAAGCCATTGATCTGTTGCTGGACTGAGGCAGGGAACACATGAACGTTGACCAAATAAAGCCTAATCAAGATGAAGGAACTTACAAAAGCTGAAGAGCAGGTGATGCAGATCCTCTGGGACATCGAATCGGGGTTCGTCAGGGACATCCTCGAACATTTCCCCGAGCCCAAACCTGCCTATACCACAGTTTCGACCATTGTGCGCATACTGGAAGAAAAGGGGTTTGTTGGCCACAGGGCCTTCGGCAAGGCCCACGAGTATTATCCCCTGGTGGAAAAGTCAGCATACACGCGGGCCATGATGAAGGGGGTGATGCACAAATATTTCGGCAATTCGCTGCGGCAGATGGTGTCCTTTTTTTCCAGCGAGCGCGGGATGACGGTGTCTGAGCTCGAAGAGCTCAAACGCATCATCGATGAGGAGATCGACAACAAACAGGAATCCTAAACAATAAATAAATCAGGACATGGAACCTATTGGAATGTATTTCTTCTGGACTTCACTCTACCTGGGCTTTTCCGCCCTGGTGTATCATTTCCTGGTCAGGCCGCAGGCGAATCCGGCCCAAAGCAGGTTCTTCATAGTGTTCGCCTTGCTTTTGTCCTGCCTGCTCAGCGGCATCGGGATGTGGGCCGGCCCCGGGCTTCGCAGCGCCGCGGCACCACAGGTATTGTGGCTGCCCGAGGTGGTGGTGCAGGCGAGCAGCGGGGCTCATGCGAACCTTGAGCAGGCGGGAAAAGGTATCCTGGAAGCCCTGAGCGCAAGGCAATTGCTGCTCAACGCCGTATTGCTCGTGACCGCACTGCTGTTTTTCAGGGTGGCGGGCAGTTTGATCTATCTGCTGGCCAGGATCCGCTACAGCAGGAGGACGTTTCTGATGGGGGTCACCGTGTTGCCCGTCAGGGGGCAGCTTGCGCCCTTCTCCTTCTTTCACTTCGTATTCCTGCCCATCGATATGCTTGAACATCCGGGGCTGAAAGAGATCATTGAACATGAGCGGGCACACATTACACAATGGCATTCGCTCGACTTGCTGTTGGTTGAGTTCATGACGGTTGTCTTTTGGTTCCATCCGGCAGTATGGCTGTTCAGGCGGGAGTTGAAGATGCAGCATGAATTCGAGGCCGACCGGGCGGTTATCGACCGGCATTCCGATAAGCGCTCATACCAGAAACTATTGCTCGAAGTATCGGCTCATGGGATGCATATCCCCATAACAACCACCCTTAATTATCCACCCTTAAAAAAACGTTTTATGATGATGAACACAACCAAAAAAGCTTCTCTTGCGAGAACGATGATCAGTATGCTGACCATTGTCCCGCTGTTTGCCGTTGCCTTTTTCGTGCAATCGTGCAGCGAACAGCCCAAGGGCGAAACGGGGCCCGATGCGATGCAGGCCGAGGTCGATTACACCTATGATGTGATCTATACCGTAGCCGATGAATTTCCTGTATTTCCGGGAGGAGAAACGGCCCGGCAGCAGTTTATGAGTGAACACCTCAGATATCCCCTTGAGGCCATGCAGGAGGGCCTGCAGGGAACTGTTTTTGTCGCCTTTGTGGTAAGGTACGACGGCCGGATTACCGATGCGGAGGTGCTGAGGGGTGTGAGCCCCGAAATTGATGAGGAAGCCATCAGGGTGGTCAACCTCATGCCCGACTGGGAGCCGGCAATTCGCCGCGACGAGCCGGTAAGCGTCCGCTTCAACATGCCCATACGCTTTCGCCTGGATTAGCGTGCATTCAGACCACACTGAGGATTTGAGAGAACACGATCATCAAGACCAGCGCCAGGGGGTAAACGGTGGCATAGCCCACCGAGGCGGCATCGGATTCGGTTTTTGAATCCGCCGCGGCAAGCCCCGGGGTGCTGGTCATGCTCCCGGCCACCACCCCCAGCAAGGTCGCAAAATTGATCTTCAATGCATAATGCCCGATCAGGGTGGTCAATACCATGGGGATCACGGTGATCATCATTCCGACCCAAAGCAGGGTCCAGCCGTATTCGGCCAGGGCGTCGGCAATATGGGCGCCTGCATGGGTGCCCACCGTGGCCAGAAACATCAGCAGCCCGAGTTTGCGCAGCAGGTTGTTCGCCCCACCCGACATCGACCAGATCACTGGTCCGGTCTTGCCGATCTTGCTGAGGACCAAAGCGGCTGTCAGCACTCCGCCGGTAATGCCCAGGGAGAATTCGAAGAGGCCGAAAAACGGGAAGGTGATGGCCCCGAGCAATACCCCGATGATGATCCCCAGGCTGATGGGCAAAAAATTGGTCTCGCTCAGGCGTTTTTCGTTGTTACCCAAAAGCTTCATCACCTGCTTCATGTTTTCCTCATCGCAGGCTACCATGACCTTGTCGCCAAAGCGCAGCTGCGAATTGCCGCGGGGGGATATGTCGATGCCGCTGCGGCGGATGCGGGTGATGGTGGCATTGTAGTAGGCCGTAAGGTTTAAGGAGTTCAGGCTTGTGTTGACCACATCCTTGTTGGTGACCAGTACCCAATGTACCTTATAGCCTGCAGGTTGTGGCACCCTTGCATCGGTTGGCGGACCGATCATCAGCTCCACCTTGTCCAGGGCATCGCGGGTGCCGGCGCATTTCACAATGTCGCCCAGATGTAAACGGGCATCCTTTCCCGGGGTATACACCGTGTCGCCGTGCTTAATGCGGCTGACCACGGCACGGGTCATGCTGCCTACCCCCAGCTCTTTCAGGGTTTTGCCGTCGATGTTCTTGTTCTCCACCACAAAGTTGCGTTCGCTCACCTCCGGATGTTCTTCGTGCGCCTGCTTCAGGTAGTCCGCTGCCTGTTGCTTCATGTTTACGCCCAGAAGCAGGGGCAGCAAGTGAATGGTCAAAATGGCCATGATGGCGCCTGCGGGATACACCACTCCGTAGCCGATCGAAGGCAGGGTGGAACCCGAGATGTCGATGGCAGCCGCAAGACCCGAGGTGCTGGTAAGGGCGCCGTTAAAAATGCCCACGCCCAGAAAAGGATCCAGCCCAAAGGCCCGGCTGAGGGTAAAACTCAGCATGGCTGCCAGGGCCACCAGAAAGAAGCTGATGCTGAGAAACTGCCGCCCCGTTTTCTTGAATGCCTCAAAAAAACCGGGGCCCGCCTGTATGCCTACGGTAAAAATAAAAAACACCAGGCCAATGGTCTGGAAGGCCTCTGGTACCATGATGCCATAATGGCCCATGATCAGGGCCACAAAGACAACCGCAGACAGATCGAGTGAGAACCCCCTGAACCTTATGTTGCCCAGCATGATCCCCCCGGTGATGATCAGAAACAGCGCAAAATACCCCTCGTAGATCAGCTCGGTCATTGGATCGGGGCATTGAACATTAAAAAACAAATAAAGTTAACCCTATTGGGATTACAAAGGTAAACCTTCTTTAATTTTGAAACACCTTATCTGTTTATTTTATGGCTTCCCAAAAGACAGCTTGCGTGGTATTCTGGTTCCGCCGCGATTTGCGCCTTAGCGACAATAAGGGTTTGTTCCATGCCCTGAAGAGCGGCTTCCGGGTGCTGCCCCTGTTCATTTTTGACGACGACATCCTGATATCCCTGCCCCCCCATGACCACCGCCTGGGTTTTATTTACGACAGCCTGTTGGGGATGCATCAGGAACTCAGAAAACAGGGCGGGGGAATGCTGGTAAGAAGGGGGAGGCCCCTGAATGTGTTTGAGTCTTTGCTTGGAGAGTACAGGGTGGAGGCGGTGTACTGCAACAAAGACCACGAGCCCTATGGCCAAAAACGCGATGAACAGCTTGCGCGGATGCTGGAAGCGAGGGGGGTGGGCTTCCACACCCACCTGGATCATTTGCTGTTTGACAAAGACCAGGTACTCAAGGACGACCAAAGCCCTTACCGGGTGTTTACCCCCTACAGCAAAAAGTGCAGGGAACGGCTGGGCGGCAGGGCCCCGGAAAGTTTTTCATCAGAAAACCTGCTTTCGCACATCACCGGTCTGCAAAAAGCAGAGTTCCCCTCACTGACCACCCTGGGCTTGCGCCCATCCGGACTCAAGGTCCCCCCATTGCACATTGACCGTCAGAAAATTGCCGGATATGGGCAGAAACGCGATTTTCCGGCCGCCGATGCCACCACCAGGCTGGGGGTCCACCTCAGATTTGGCACCCTGAGCATCCGTCGACTGGTGGCCGGGGCATTGGAGCTCAGCGAATCCTTTCTGAACGAGCTTTTGTGGCGGGAGTTTTATGCGATGATATTATGGCATTTTCCCAAAGTAACCGACCGCGCATTCAAACCGGCCTACGACCTGATCCTGTGGCGCAACCGCGAAAATGAGTTTGAGCGCTGGAAGGAGGGGAACACCGGCTTCCCGATGGTGGACGCGGGCATGCGGCAGCTGAACGCCACGGGGTATATGCACAACCGCCTGCGCATGATCACCGCCAGTTTTTTGTCAAAGCACCTGCTTGCCGACTGGCGCCTGGGCGAGGCTTACTTTGCCCAAAAGCTGTTTGATTACGAATTGTCATCAAACAATGGGGGCTGGCAATGGAGTGCGGGAACCGGTTGCGATGCAGCTCCTTATTTTCGTATTTTTAATCCCATGGCACAACAAAAAAAATTTGACCCCCGGCAGGAATTCGTTCGTGAGTGGATCCCCGGGCTGGACAGTGGGGATTATCCGCCTCCGATGGTTGACCATGCGCTTGCCCGGGAGCGCTGCCTGAAGGTTTACCGGAGGGCCCTGAAAGAACAGACTGAAGATGGTACAAGCTGATTTATTCCGTTACAATGCATTTGCCGGCTGTTTGCGCAGCCTTGACTACTCCAGCCTGCCTGGTGCCGAATCGCAGTTGCAAATGGCCCCTGCCATACGGCCGGAAGATATCCCCAGCCAGGCCCGGGGCCGGCAGCCGGTCATAAGCAGTGTGCTGCTGCTGGTATACCCTGACAGCAGGGGCAGGGCAACGGCGGTATTTATTCAACGTGCTACCTACGACGGTGTGCACAGCGGGCAGATCTCCCTGCCCGGCGGAAGGAATGAGACCGGCGATCCCAGCCTGCTGCACACCGCGCTTCGGGAAACCCATGAAGAGATCGGAATAGAACCCGAAAAGGTGGAGGTGGCAGGGAAACTCTCCGATCTGTACATCCCCCCCAGTAACCACCTGGTGAGCCCATACATCGGTTTATTGGACTGTAGACCGGGCTTTGTTCCCGACCCCAGGGAGGTGGAGATGGTGCTGGAGATCGGGCTTGCGGCCTTTTTCGATCCGGGCAGCATACGCCGCCTGCCCATTACCCTGGCCGGGGGGCAATGCCTGCAAACGCCCTGCTACAGCATCAACGGGCATATTATTTGGGGGGCCACCGCCATGATGGTCTCGGAGTTTGTCGAACTGATCAGGAGGTGTTGCCCCACGGGTTCGAAAGGTTTTTAAAACTCCCCGGTTTTTTTTATATTTAGGGGTTGACATTGCTGTTGATCAAAACACAAATCAGCATGTGCCGATTCGTTTTTGTCCTGCTTATGTGCATCAACACCCCGGTGGCTGCGCCCCTGTTTTCAGGAGAGGTGGGCATAGGCGGGGAAGTGTTCGGCAGGATGGAAGTGACCTCAGGCCAGGCTGAGTACGACCGCCGCATCACCCACGAGTACGACCGGGAGGGAAGGCGGCTGGAAAGCGCGGAATACGGCCCGGGTGGCATCATGATGCAGTGGAATGTGTTTATATACGACGACAAAGGCCGGCTTACCGGCGACAGGCAATACGGCCCGGGCGGAGTATTGCAGGAAGAACAGCTCATGTGTTACAACCCTTCGGGGATGCTCACCGAGCACCTGTCACTGGGTGCGGACAAGGACACGATCTCCAGGCTGGTATATACCTACGACGAATCCATGAAACTCAGCCGGTGGAGTTCATACAGACAGGGCGGAAAGCCGGAGTGGACCAGGGTGTATACTTACAATAGCCGGGGCGACAGGGTCGCAGAGAAGTGGTACGGGCCCGGCCGCGATCTGATCAACCACCTTGTATTCGAATACGATGGGTGGGGGAATATGACAGGGCAGAGCGTTTACGGCCCCGGTCAGGAGTTGCAGTGGAGGTATGTTTATGAATACGATGAACAGGGCCGGCGCACAGCGGTCAAATGGTACCGGGCCGACGGAAGGCTCGACTGGGTCAGGACCTATCGCTATGATCAGGATGGCAACAGGGTGGGGGAGAGGCGTTACAACGCATACAGGCGATTGTTTTCAAGGGAGGTCCGCTACCGGATGATGTACCGTTTTGTCTTCGCATACGACAGCGATGGCAACCAGGTCGACGAAAAAGCCTTTGACCGCAACGGCAGGCTGATGTGGAACCGGGTCTACCGTTACGACACCGGCGGCAGGCTTACCGATTACATATGGTATGGGCCCGATGGGCAGATCGAACTCAGGTATGCTAACACCTACTGCAGGGGAGGGCATCGCACCGCCTGGACCTGGTACGACGGCGATGGAAACCTGGAATGGCAGCGCCGCTATGCCTATGACGGCAACGGGCTGCTGACCGAAGAAATATGGCGGATACCCTGATTGCCTGCGACAAAAAAAAAAGGGCCGGTACCGGCCCCCTTCTTTATCGGTTCACTTGCGTTATTTCAGCGAGTCGACGATGGCCTTGAAGGCATCGGGATTGTTCATGGCCAGATCGGCAAGTACCTTGCGGTTGATCTGGATGTTCTTCTCGCCGAGTTTACCTATAAATTGAGAGTAGTTCATACCGTACTGTCTCACACCTGCATTGATACGCTGTATCCACAGCTTCCTGAACTCCCTTTTTTTGTTTCGCCTGTCGCGGTAGGCGTATGTGAGCCCCTTTTCCCAGGTGTTCCTGGCGACACTGTATACATTCTTTCTGGCACCAAAATAACCTTTGGTGAGCTTCAACAGCTTTTTGCGTTTGCGCCTGGTGGCGACTTTGTTTGCTGCTCTTGGCATGTTTCTGGTTTTTGTTTGTTAAGCGCTTTCATCCATGATTGGTGAAAGTCTTGTCTGGCATTAACAAAGGTTTAAAAATAGCTTGTGTTTACATGGCCAGCATGGCCTTGATGTTTTTTTCATCCGACTTGTGCACCAGGGTGGTATTGGTCAGATTCCTCTTTCTCTTTTTGCTTTTCTTGGTCATAATATGGCTTTTGTACGCGTGCTTGCGCTTTATCCTTCCGGAGGCGGTAAGAGAGAACCGTTTCTTGGCTCCGGATTTGGTCTTCATTTTCGGCATTACAAATTCAATTTACAGGTTGATATGAAACGAATATTAATTCTTTTTTGGAGCTTTCCTGGGCGAAACCAGCATGATCATACGCTTTCCCTCCATCTTGGGCATTTGCTCCACCTTTCCGTATTCTTCAATCTCCTGGGCAAACCGCAACAGTATCAGCTCCCCCTTTTCCTTGTAGATGATCGACCGTCCCTTAAAAAATACATAGACCTTTAATTTCGACCCTTCCTGCAGAAACTTGATCGCATGCTTCAGTTTAAAATTGAAGTCATGGTCGTCGGTATTGGGGCCCATCCTGATCTCCTTTACAACGATCCTGGCGGCGTTTGCCTTGATCTCCTTCTGTTTCTTTTTTTGCTCGTAAAGAAACTTTTTGTAATTCATGATCTTGCAAACCGGGGGGTTGGCCGTAGGGGCAATTTCCACAAGGTCAAGCCCCATTTTATCCGCCATGTCGATTGCATCGCGGATGGGGTGTATTGCCGGTTCGACATTATCGCCCACTACCCTGACAACAGGGGCAGTGATACGGTTATTGATGCGGTGTGGGTCCTCTTTTTTGACAAAGCGCCGCCTTCCTCTGGGTTTGAATGGTGTAGCTATACCTGGTTTCTCCTATATTTTGTTTAACAATCGATCCTTACCGGGCTGAGATCATCCGGTCGATTTCACGGTGGATCATTTGTGCGAATTCATCGATGCTGTAAGTGCCCAGATCCCCTTCCCCGTGTTTGCGCACGGAAATGGTCCCCCCGGCTTCCTCTTTCTCTCCTACGATCAGCATGTATGGGATCTTGCGCGTTTCTGCGTCACGGATTTTCTTCCCTGTTTTTTCATTGCGCTCATCAAGCAGGGTGCGAATTTCGTAATTTTTCAGCAAATGTAAAACTTTTTTTGCATATTCTTCGTACTTCTCGCTGATTGGCAATATGATAGCCTGGTCCGGAATGAGCCACAGGGGGAAGTTCCCGCCACAATGTTCGATTAATACCGCTACGAAGCGTTCCATCGAGCCAAACGGTGCCCTGTGGATCATTACCGGCCGGTGTTTCTGGTTGTCGCTTCCGATGTACTCCAGCTCAAACCTCTCAGGCAGGTTGTAGTCGACCTGTATGGTGCCCAGCTGCCATTTGCGCCCCAGGGCATCCTTCACCATGAAGTCGAGCTTGGGCCCGTAAAAAGCCGCCTCACCGGTAACAATGTCTGCTTTCAGCCCTTTTTCTGCGGTGGCCTCGATGATGGCTTTTTCAGCTTTTTCCCAGTTTGCTTCCGTGCCGATGTACCTGCTCATATCGTCGGGATCCCGCAGGGATATCTGCACGCTGTAATCCATGAAGTCGAGTGCCCTGAAAATGTGCAACACAATATCGATTACGGCCGTGAACTCTTCCTTTACCTGATCGGGGCGGCAAAAGATATGGGCGTCGTCCTGGGTAAAACCGCGCACCCGTGTCAGCCCGTGCAGTTCACCGCTTTGTTCGTAGCGGTAAACGGTGCCAAATTCAGCAAAACGAATGGGAAGTTCCCTGTACGAATACTGCCTGGATTTAAAGATTTCGCAATGGTGGGGGCAGTTCATGGGTTTCAGGAAAAACTCCTCCCCCTCCGAAGGGGTTTTGATCGGCCGGAAGGAGTCTTCGCCGTATTTTTCGTAGTGGCCGCTGATCTCGTAAAGGTTCCTGTTGCCGATGTGGGGAGTGATCACCGGCTGGTAGCCTGCCTTGCGCTGCAGCTGCTTCAGGAACTTTTCCAGGTTTTCGCGCAGTTCGGCTCCCTTGGGCAACCACAGCGGAAGGCCCTGCCCCACCCGGGCCGAGAAGGTAAACAGTTCCAGTTCGCGGCCGATTTTCCGGTGGTCGCGTTTTTTTGCCTCTTCCAGCATCTCGAGGTATTCCCTGAGCATTTTTTGCTTCGGGAAACTGATGCCATACACCCTTGTCAGCTGTTTTCTGCTTTCGTCGCCCCTCCAGTAGGCCCCGGCCGTGTTCAGGAGCTTGACTGCCTTGATGGGGCCTGTATCGATCAGGTGGGGACCCTTGCACAGGTCGGTGAATTTCCCCGATTTGTAAAAGCTGATGGTGCCGTCTTCCAGGTCGGAGATCAGGTCTACCTTGTATTCGTCGCCCTTGTCCTGGTAAAAAGCCAGGGCTTCTTCTTTGGGTACTTCGGTGCGCACAAAGACCTCTTTGCGCCTGGCGATCTCCAGCATTTTCTGTTCTATCTGCTCGAAATCCTTGCTGGAAATGGTCTTTTCGCCCAGGTCAATATCGTAATAAAAGCCGTTTTCGATATCCGGACCGATCCCGAATTTTGTGCCGGGGTATAGCTCTTCAATGGCTGCGGCCATCAGGTGGGCCGATGAATGCCACATGGTGGCTTTCCCTTCACTGTCGTCCCAGGTGTTGAGCTTAACTCTCGCATCGTGGTGGATGGGTCTGTCGAGATCCCATGTCTCACCGTTTACCTCGATCGACAATACATTGCGGGCCAGTCCTTCCGAAATGCTCCTGGCAATTTCAAGACCGGTGACCCCTTTTGGGAACTCTTTGACGGATTTATCAGGTAAAGTTATCTTAATCATTCAATAAGTCTTTATCAGCCTGCAAAGGTAAGAAAAATATCCCCTTTCCTTCAATCGCCCCGCATTAAATCAATTGGTGGGGACCCGGGCGCTTAAAAGGGGAAATCCGCCGGATCAGGCGCAAGGGATGGGTGTATCTCCGGGTGCCGGTATTGAAAATGCCCTGGTGATCGATCCGGTCTGTGCGGACCCGGCCGTGGGCATGGATCACCTCTCCTTCTCCCAGATAGATCCCCACGTGGTTGATGTCTCCCGCCGGGTCGTCGAAAAACAGAAGATCGCCCGCCCGGGCCTCATGCACCAGATGGACGCTTTCGCCCAGATTGGCCTGTACGGACGCATCCCTGGGCAGTTTGATCCCGGCCATATGGAATACCGTCTGGACAAATCCGGAGCAGTCCGTCCCAAAAGCCGAACGACCGCCCCAGAGATAGGGTGTGCCCAAAAACAGCCGGGCATGAAGGGTGATGTGTTCCAGGGAGGGTCGTTGCCGGCCGAGCACCTCTCCGTGATAGCCCCAGCTTATCCCATTGAGCACGAAACGTCCACCGGCCTCCATGTACAGGGTGCTTCCGGCGCTTACCGGGAATCTCCTGCCAGACAGTTCTTCCACTACCTCCGTCATATATCCTGCCGTTACAACAATCTGACAGGAGCGCAACCGTTTCAGGTTTTCCTCATCCAGTAACTCAACCTGGTTTGCAGCCACCCAGCCGCGGTACTGGTCATGCCCCATGGCAATATGGAGCCAGTCGCCGGCAGCTTCAATGACATCAAAACTCTCGCCAAACAAAAGCTGGCTGACCATTTCGTTCTTGTGCCCGGGGGCCGACCTGACGGCAGCCATACCTAGGGGGCAGATACCTGTGCTCATAAGTGGCGGATTGGTTTGCAGTGAATAAAAGTAGCTATTTTTCCTGCACTGCCGCCCCGGATAAGCTGGTTTTTCCTGAATTAATTGTTAATTTCGCTGCAACAGTTCTCTGTCTTATGCAACAGATCCTTCACTGGTTCCAGCGTCATTACCCAAGCCTGTACAAGGGGTTCCTGGTATTGCTGACCATTATTCTGCTGGTTCAGTTGTTTCCCCGTCAACCCGGTTTCGATTACGAATACCAGATGGGAAGGCCATGGCTCCACGACGATCTGATCGCCCCAATCAGTTTTGCCATTCTCAAAACCCCTGCCCAGCTGGAAGAGGAGAGGGAAAGGGTGAAGGAAAATTTCAGGCCTTTTTTTTCCCGCAGCCAGGTGGTGGCCCAATCGATGATGGAGGTTTTCCAGGTGGAGTTTGAGCAGGCCTGGGAGCAGAAGCATGGCCGGGAAGAGCGGCAGGCATTGAGACAAAGGTCTCTGGAAACCGGTCTGCAGCTGCTCGACAACCTTTACCAGACCGGGATCATCTACCTGGGCATAGACCACAGGGGAAAGCCCGGAGATTTTGAGATCCGGGTACTCGATGGCAACATTGCCCGGACAACCGTTCTTCGCGACCTCTACACCATACAGCAGGCTTATCTGGAAGTGATCGGCTTTATGGAAGAAAGAGAAGACCGGGTGGATGCCGATCTGCTGCGTCCACTGTTGGAAGTGTCCTTAAATCAGAATGTATTCTACAACGAAGAGATCAGCAGCCGTACCCTGGAAGCAGAAATGGAGGCCATTCCTCTGACCCGTGGCATGGTTCAGGAGGGCGAAAAGATTGTGTCGAAGGGAGAACTGATGACTCCCGCCACCTACCAGGTGCTGGAATCCTTCAAGATGGAGTTCCAGCGGCAGGTAGGGGATTCGGCCAGGCAGGTCCTGTTTTACGCCGGACAGTTTTTGCTGGTGAGCATCTCCATGATTGTCCTTTTGCTGTTTCTGTATTATTTCCGACGGGATGTTTTTAACGACAACCGCCGCATTCTCCTTGTGTTGCTGTCTGTTTTGCTGATGGTCTTTTCGACAGGCCTGGTGATCAGGTACAACATCGATTACCTCTACCTGGTGCCGGTATGCCTGGTGCCCGTGCTGATCAGGGCTTTTTTCGACAACCGCCTGGCCCTGTACGTACACATCATCACCATCATCCTCATTGGCTTTTTGGTGCCCCGGAGTTTTGAATTTGTGTTTTTGCAATTCGTCGCCGGCATTGTGGCCATACTGAACATGGCCAGCCTTCGGCGAAGGTCTCAGTTGTTTGTTACCGTGGTGTTGATATTTGCCACCTATTCGGCGGTGTATTTCGGGCTTTCCCTGGCCCATACGGGCTCGCTTGAGAACCTGTATTGGACCGATTTTGCCTATTTTGCCGGCAGTGCTTTCCTTACCCTCTTTGCCTATCCGCTGCTCTTTCTTTTTGAGCGGATCTTTGGCCTGCCCACCGACTTTTCGCTGCTCGAACTGGCCGATACGAACAATTCGCTGCTGCGGCAGCTGGGTATGAAAGCCCCGGGCAGCTTCCAGCATTCGCTGCAGGTGGCCAATTTATCGGAAGAGGCCATCATCGCCATCGGCGGCAACAGCCTTCTTACGCGCACCGGGGCCCTGTATCACGACATCGGAAAAATGGAGAACCCCCTGTATTTTACCGAAAACCAAAGCTCAGGCCATAACCCCCATCAGGAGATCACATTCAGGGAGAGCGCACGCATCATCATCAGGCATGTGATCGATGGCATCGAAATGGGCAGCAAACACAACCTCCCCGAGTACGTTATCGATTTCATCCGCACCCACCACGGCACCACCACCGCACGTTACTTCTATACCATGCAACTGAAGGAAAATGCCCGGGAGCAGGTCAACAAGGCCGACTTTGCCTATCCCGGCCCCCCACCCTTCAGCAAGGAGACCGCCGTGGTGATGATGGCCGATGCGGTAGAGGCCGCTTCCAGGAGCCTGGGAAAACCCGATGAAAACCGGATCAACAGGCTGGTGGATGAGATCATCGACCTGCAGGTGCTGGAGAAGCAGTTCGACAACGCCGATATCACCTTCAGGGACATCAGTACGGTAAAGGACATCTTTAAACGGATGCTGCTGAATATCTACCACGTGCGCATAGCCTACCCCTCAGCCTCCTGATCCTGCAGATAAACTGCGGCTTTGCGCAAATAAGCGGCCGATTCGGGACCCAAATGGAACAACAGGTCGATGACGCTCAGGTTGGGCATGAAGCCGTTGCGCTCTGAAAATGACTGGTAATAAGGGGGCCAATAGCTAAGCAGGCTACCTTCAGGCCGGCCTGTTTTCGGGCTGATGCGCTCTCTCAGATCAAGGATGTCGCCGGGCTGCCTGGTGTAATAAGAGGTATATCCCAACCGGGGCTTTAATTGAAGCTGGCCGAGCAATACTTGCAGCAGTCCGGTGTTGAAATCCCATAGGTAACGGGCCTTCCTTTCCCTGTAAAATGGTTCAAAAAGATCGCGGTAAAACAGGAAAAAGGGGGCCTTCCCATAGGCGGTTTGTATGGCCCTCCAATGGCCTTGCTCCCAGTTCCGGTGTGTGCTGATCAGCACCTCCTTTGTTTTGGTAGCCCTTCCCTGCGGCCTGTTGACAGGTATGCTGAGGTCGAGCCTGCCGTTGGCCGTAGCGATGCTGCAACGGTTTCTCCAGGTCTGCCTGGAGTAGGTTTCATGCCATTCGATCAGGGCAGTGCCTGTTTTTGCAATACAGACCATATACTCCAGCGGCGGCAAATAGGCTGTCGGAAGCAACACCCCGGGGGCGTGGACCGGTTTGGGATTTTCAGTTTCCCTCATTGGAATTCCGGAAATAAGCCGTTATTTTTGTTGTATGCGAATGTCGGTAAAATTTATAGAAGTGAGGTGAAAAGTTGAAGGGTTGAAAAGGTTAGGAGACAGAAAACGGAAGACAGAAGGCGGAACGACTTTTTGCCTCATCACTCATTACTCATTGCTTTTCAGACCTTTCGACCTTACCGAAACATAAAATTATGAGCAGATGAAAATACTGAAAGCTTCCCAGATACGCAGGATCGACGCTTACACCATTGATCAGGAACCCATTAGCTCTGCCGGTCTTATGGAAAGGGCGGCAGGCCGGTGCTTTGAGTGGATCAGGCGGCGCATGCCGGAAAAAAGGCCTGTCAGGATTTTTTGCGGAATGGGCAACAACGGTGGAGACGGGCTGGTGATCGCCCGGCTGCTGGCTGATTCCGGTCATCAGGTAGTGGTCCATATTGTCAGGCATTCCGACCGAGCTTCGGAGGATTTTCTTTTGAACGAAGAACGGCTGGTGGGTTTGCGCAATCTGCGGCAGCACAACCTGACTGGCGAAGCGGAAATGCCGGCGATCGACCCCGGGGAAGTGATTGTTGATGCGCTGCTGGGCAGTGGGCTCGACCGCCCCCTGGAGGGCTTGTTGGCCAAAGTTGTACAGCATATCAATGCCTCTTCGGCCGTGGTGGTGGCCATCGATTTTCCAACCGGGCTGTTTTGCGAGGACAACCGCAACAACGACCCCCAACGGATTGTCCGGGCCGATTATACCCTGAGTTTCCAATCGCCCAAACTGGCCTTTATGTTCCCCTCGAACGACCGCTTCCTGGGCGAATGGTATTTGTTGGACATCGGTCTGCACCCAAAGGGCATTGCCCAGGCCGAGACCCGCTACCATTACTTGCAGGCATCGGAAGTCCGGGGGCTGTACCGGCCTCGGAAAAAATTTTCCCACAAGGGACACTTCGGCCACGGGCTGCTGCTGGCCGGCAGCCACGGAAAGGCAGGTGCCGGGGTGTTGGCAGCCAGGGCTGCCCTGCGCAGCGGAGCCGGCTTGATGACGGTTCACCTGCCGGGTTGCGCCTATGAGATCATGCAGACCTGTGTGCCCGAGGCCATGTGCGTGGCCGACGAGAATCCCCGTATACTGTCGGGTATTAGCTCGCTTGACGGATTCAATGCGATTGCCGTCGGTCCGGGCATCGGCACGCACGAGCAAACCGCAAGGGCCCTCAAACTGCTCATCCAGAACGCCACGGTGCCCATGGTGCTGGATGCCGATGCCCTGAATATACTGTCAGAAAACCTCACCTGGTGTGGGTTCCTGCCCAAGGGTTCGATTTTTACCCCCCATCCCGGAGAGTTTGATCGCATGGCAGGAAAAACTACCGACGACCTCGACCGTTTTGAAAAAGCCCTTGAACTGGCCCACCGCTTTCAGGTATACGTGGTGCTGAAAGGCGGGCACACGGCCGTGGTCTGTCCCGACGGACGTGCTTTCTTCAATTCGACAGGAAATCCCGGATTGGCCACCGGGGGCACAGGCGATGTGCTTACCGGCGTGATCCTTGGCTGGCTCGCCCAGAATTACTCTCCGTTGCACGCCTGCCTGCTTGGGGTATACCTTCACGGCCGCGCGGCCGATCTGGCATCAGCCAGGCTGGGGCAGGAGGGCCTTATTGCCAGCGATGTGGTCGAACTCCTGCCCAGGGCCATCAAAACCACCATGCGTGGATAAGGCCCGCATTCCATTTCTGTTTTGCTTTGGGTTGCCGGCGATTCCTGCAGCCGGTGACAGCTGTCTGGTTTTTTTGCCCCTTTCGGGGAGTCCCCGTGCAGGCTAAACAAAATCATGGCCCCGCTGTTTAGTGAGAGTCCGGCACCTTGCCGGAAATGTTAAAAATCCCAGGTATGGAAGCCATCAAAAAAGAAAAAGGACATAACAACAAACAATTGCCCGGCGAATTAAAGGATGAGGTGATCCAGCGTCCGAAGTATGCTCTCGATACGGTGGATGCCGCTACATTCAGGAAGTGGTATCTCCTGATGACAATGGGCAGAAAGCTTGACGAAAAAGCACCCAATTACCTCAAACAGGCCCTGGGCTGGTCTTATCATGCCCCCTATGCCGGGCACGATGCCATTCAGCTGGCCATCGGGCAGGTGTTTGAACGGGAAACAGACCATCTGTTCCCCTATTACCGCGATATGCTGACTGCCCTGTCGGCGGGAATCACTGCCGGGGAGATCATCCTCAACGGCATCTCCAAAGCCACAGACATTGCCAGCGGGGGGAGGCATATGTCGAACCATTTTGCCAAGCCCGAATGGAACATCCACAATGTTTCTTCTGCCACGGGCAACCATACCCTGCACGCGGTTGGCGTTGCCCGCGCCATGAAGCGGTACGGGCACAAAGGCGTAGCCATCAGTTCACAGGGTGAGTCGTCGGTTTCCGAAGGTTATGTTTACGAAGCCATCAACGGGGCGAGCAACGAAAAGCTCCCGGTGATTTTTGTTTTCCAGGACAACGGCTATGGGATTTCGGTCCCCAGGAAGGACCAGACGGCCAACCGCAAGGTAGCGGACAATTTCCGGGGTTTCAAAAACCTGAGGATCATTTATTGCGACGGAAAAGACGTTTTCAGTTCAATGAATGCCATGTACCAGGCCAGGCAACACGCCCTTGAATCGAGTGAACCTGTGATTGTCCATGCCAGTGTGGTGCGCATCGGATCGCACTCAAACAGCGACCGTCACGACCTTTATCGGGATGAACGCGAATTGGCCTGTGTCAGGGCGCACGACCCCATGCTGAAGATCCGCCGGCTGCTGATCAGCAACGACATCCTGGACGGGGAAAACCTGGATGCCCTCGACCAGGAGGCAACTGAAGCGATCGCAGAAGCCCACAGGAAGGCGTTGAAAGCTCCCGACCCCGACCCTGCCTCCATCCACGATTTTGTCATCCCCGAGGCTTACAGCTCTGAAAGATACCCCGATGGCATCCACAACGAAGAAGGGGAGAAAATTAAGATGATCACTGCCCTGAATGAGACCCTGAAGGCTGAGTTCCGCCACAATCCGGATACCTTCATCTGGGGGCAGGATGTGGCTTACCGCGAAAAGGGCGGCATATTCAATGTAACCAAGGGGATGCAGAAGGAGTTTGGTGCCGGCCGGGTGTTCAACGCTCCCATTGCCGAAGACTTCATTGTGGGAACGGCCAATGGGATGAGCCGGTTTGATGAAAAGATCCGCATTGTGATCGAAGGTGCCGAATTTGCCGATTATTTCTGGCCCGCCATGGAGCAGTATGTGGAAATGACCCACGAATACTGGAGAAGCAACGGGAAGTTCAGCCCCAACGTAACCATCCGGCTGGCTTCGGGCGGATATATCGGGGGGGGCTTGTATCATTCGCAGACCACCGAAGGGGCCCTGGCCACTTTTCCGGGTATCCGCCTCGTCTATCCTTCCTTTGCCGACGATGCCGCCGGCTTGTTGCGCACCTCCATGCGTTCGAGGGGGCCGACCCTCTTTCTCGAACCCAAGGCCCTGTACAATGCCAGGGCGGCAGAAACGGTCGTGCCCGCCGACTTTGAAGTGCCTTTCGGCAAAGCCCGGATCAGGCGTTTTGGCAAGGATCTGAGTATCATTACCTATGGGAATACGACCCACCTTTGTATGCAGGCGGCCGAACAAATTGCCAAAGACTCCGGAAGGGACATTGAGGTACTCGATTTACGTTCTCTCATTCCCCTGGATACCGATGCCGTCATGGCATCGGTGAAAAAAACCGGGCGGGCGCTGGTTGTCCACGAAGACAAGGTGTTTGGAGGTTTTGGGGGAGAACTGGCCGCGAGGATTGCCGATATGGCATTTGAACACCTCGATGCCCCGGTAAAGCGCGTGGGTTCGACCTTTACCCCGGTCGGATTCCACAGGAATCTGGAGGAGGCCATTTTGCCGTCGGCAAAAAAGATCGTGGCAGCCGCCGAAAATCTCATGTCGTATTAGGGTGCCGGCATCAGGGCCAGCCCGGCCCGAAATTTACTGAAGGCTGTTTACGGGGTGGTCGCTGAACTCCTGGGCGTAGTTGATCACATAGGTATCGCCCAGGGGAAATCCCGGATGGAACTCCCTGGCCACCCCGATATACCGGAAACCCGGGTTAAGGATATTCGCCCGGTGGCTTCTGTCGTATACATCATCGTCGATCAGCAGGTAGATCAGGGCATCGTGGGCAGAGAAATTCCCATAAGAGATGTTTTCACCAATCTTCCCCTGCCAGTTGCCGAACCTCTCGATGCGGGCCCGCAACCCTCCCTGTCCGCCGTGTCCCCTGGTGCGGCGCTGCCTTAGGTAGGTAGCATGCGAACTGGCCGCCAGCGACAGGCCCTGCGTAGGATAGAGCAACCCCATGGGCTCGGTTTTCAGCAGTTCGTGGTAAAGGTCAATGGCGGGGGTAGCCCCTTCGGTGGTCAGCATGATGGTGCCCAGGTTGGGGTAATAGAATTCCGTGCCCCGGAAATAGGTAATGAACTCGGCAACGTACAGCAGGGCAAATTTTTCGGGGTCGTACCTGACAAGGTTGTGGGCAAGGATCAGGTTCTTTTCGTCATCATTCAGGTAATCGGCGTCAATGGCCGTATTCAGCCGGTCTACCGGCCACTGGTCTTGCCCGATCCGCCTGGAATACTCCTCGTTACTCAAACCCGGGTCGCCTGCCAGCATCTCGCTGGCCAGTGTAGTGTCCACCGTGGGGAAGAGCAGGGAACAGGCACTCAGGAGCAGGGCAACAAACAACCCGATAACGGCTGGTAGTATGATCCTGATGAAAGAAAAAACAGGCTTCAATGCCCCGTGAACAAGCACTATCATCGGGTCTTGTTGGTGACTGATTCGGTAAGCTAAAAATACTTCATTTTTTACTAATCACCAAGCATGCCCAAAAAATTGTGAATGATTTGTCTGCTTGCGGGCCCTACTCATAGGGCGGATAAGAGATGACGAGCCGCCACTGGGTATTGTGCAGTTCGATGGTATCCCACAGGGCTATCTGGATTACCCTTTCATTGTTTTCGGGATCGATGTACACATAATCGCCCTGTCCGGATTTTTCTTCGGCCATGCGGTCGCCCAGTTCGAGCAGGGTTTCGTAGCCCTCGAAGCGGTAATCGAGAAACAGCATCCTTCCTGTACCCCCGAAGGCCTTGTCGAACAGAATACGCCCTTCGGGCTCCATTACCCATGGCTGGTATATGGTTTCCGCAATATGGGGGGTTGCCAGTTCTTCAATCATCACTTCGGGCCTGATGAGCAGGCTCACCGACCCGTGGAAATTGCCCTTTTCGTCGATAATGGGGTGCTTCAGGCTGACAGCATCAAAACCTTCGCCGGCAAGGTAAGAATTGCTGAGCATGGGCATTTGGTTTTTCTGCATGATGAAATGGTCTTCGTGGTCTCTGATATGCCCCCCTTCCATCGGCCGGTAATCCGGGGGCTCGAGAAACATCATTTCGCCGTTGGTATCGATCAGGGCGCAGCTGATAACATAAGGGTTCTGGTCGTACAACTTTTTTAGGGCATTTCTGGCAACGAGTTCCCTGGGCAACCGGCCACCGAAGCCGTCCACTGTCTGCTGAAGGTGGCGGTCCATCTCGCGCAGTTTGCCGCTGAGGGTGGTCTGGAGTTCCTGTAATATTTCGTAGGCCATGGGCATGTGGGCGTCTTCCTGTTCCTCCCCGATCTTCCCGATAACCAGCCGCCAGTTGTTGAAGGAGAGCCGGGAAAACAGCACATGGGTGTTTCTGCCTGCAAATTGGTAGGTAGTGGCCCCCTGCTCTTGCGAAACAATGGTTTCCACGGCCTTACTCAGTGAAGGCCCTCCCTGCTGTGCCGGGTTCATGAACACGAAATCTGTCCTGGGATGGAGTACGGTATTGCCCTCTTCGTTGATCACATACCAGAGGTAGCCGGATGGCAGATTCAGGGATTGGCTGATCAGCTGCTGAAATTCATCCAGGAATATGGAAAGGGCCACGGCACCCGTCACCTGATCACCTTCGCTGACCGGCACGGCCATGATCACCGACTGTTTGCCGGTAGACCGGCTGTAGATCAGGGAGCCATGGATCTCTTCTCCGGCAAAGAGGCGTGGGAAGTATTCCCTGTCGGCCAGGTTCAGCCCGGTATACCCCTGTTCGACGCTGTAGTAACCGCCATCGGGTTCGATATAGAGAGCGGCACCGGGTACGGCAGCCTGAAGCAGTTCGAGCTTCGGTTTGATCTCGGGCCAGATACCGCTGCGGGCTGTGGGGGTGTGTGCGATCAGCCGCAGCGAGGTCAGTGCCTGCGAGAGGTATCTGTCCATCAGGGTGGTGGTGGCCCCCAGGGTGGTTCTTGCGTCGATGTCGAAATGATGATGGCCGGCAGCAAGCCGGCCGGGCTGTATCAGCAGCAGTAGCAGTAAAGCTGCCATAGGCAAGGCATACCGGGTTTTGTACTTTGGTAACACATAAAATAAAGATCGTGGATTCATCAGATGGCCCTCCTATATAGTTGGTTAACAAAATCGCTTGTTCAAAACCAGGGGAAGGAAGCACAAGAATCAACAGAATGCCTAACCGGCTTTTCCCACCCTAAATATATTCATTTATTTGATAAGGGGCAAATCCGGGCAGAGCAAAGCGGGAAAAGGGCTGTCGCGTTCAGTTCACGGCCCCCAGCAGGGCCAGCAACTCTCGTTTTTTTCGCCGCGATACGGGGAGTTCCTGCCCACGCATGCGGATCATGAGTTTGTTCTTTTTAAGGGAGAGTTCACTGACACGGTCCAGGTTTACCAGGTAAGAACGGTGGATCCTGAAAAAGGGCTGTCCGCGCAGCAGGCGTTCAATGGCCGTCATGGGAAGGTCGATCACTTCGTTGGTGCCGTTTTTTAGCACCACGATGGTGTATCCGTGAAACAAGAACACATAGTCAATGTCTTCTTTATGGGATACTTTCTGGGAAAGAAGGGCATGCTCCTCCATGGTGACAGGAAAGGTTTATGAGTGCTGCTGCATCAATATTTTTTCCAGTTGTTTCTTCCTGCGCCTGGATACGGGAATGGACTCCCCGCCTAATTGAACGGACAGCTTTCTCCCGCAGAGGTAGCGGTCAATGAAACTTGTGTTGATGATGTAATTCCGGTGAGTGCGTACAAAAACCTGGGGAGGCATCATTTGCTCCAATCCCCGCAGGGGAATGTGAAGCTTTTTCAGCAGCTCCCTGCCCATGCGCACCTCAGAGATGCCGTCGCTGTGATGGATGTGGGTGATCTCATGAAAAGGGATCAGGCGGATACGGCTGCGGTCGCGCACCCATAGTCCTTTTTTTAGAAAATGTGTATTCATGTAGCTGTATTTTGGTTTTTTTTCGACATAAAAGTATAAATATGCGAAGAAAAAACAAAACACCTGCTGCGTAAAGTAATTTTTCCGGCTACTTTTTACTCCTGAACGGTTCAGACAGCCCCAAGTGGCCTGATCAGGCCTTGTCGGCATATTCCTGCCACTCCCTGAACTTTTTCTGCGTCATGACCCGGGGAAACTTCACCTGCCCCCCCTTTGCCTTTTGCCGTTCAATCCATTCGTAAAAGACACGTGGAGGGACCATCTTCACCCTGACATCGCGCAAGGCCTGCTCCCTGGCCATTTTGTAGGCTTTGTTCGTTTCCTTGAGTATCTGGTCGAGATAGTCGGTTACTTCCTGTTCACCGGCCTCTCCTTAAACGCCAAGGTACCACTGGTGGATGTATTCGTCCTCGGGCCTGACGGCTGCCACCGTAAATTCGGGGATCTTCAGCCCAAAGCGGTCCTCGAGCTGCCGCATGGCCTGGTTCATCTGGATGACGCTCAACTGGGAGCCCACCACGTTCAGGAAATGCTTTGTGCGTCCGGTAATGACGATCTCGGCTTTTTCCTTGTCGGTAAAACGGATGGTATCGCCGATCATATACCTCCAGGTACCGGCTACCGTAGAGATCACCAGCACATAATCCTGCCCGGTTTCCACTTCCTCCAGCCCGAATGATTCGGCCCCCTGAACAAGGCTGCCGTCCTCGTCGATGTATTCTTCCCTGAAAGGCACAAATTCGAAGTAGATCCCGCTGTTGGTCGACAGGGTCATGGCCATGTCCTTGTTAGGACGCGACTGGTAGGCCAGGAATCCCTCACTGGCCAGGTAGGTATCGATAAAGGTCAGTGGATAACGGGTAAGGGATTCGAACGACTTGCGGTAGGGATCGAAGGCCACCCCCCCCGAAACAAATACCCTCAGGTTGGGCCATATGTCGTGAATGCTTTCTGCCCTGTTGGCTTCGATGACCCGTTTCATCATCAGTTCGTTCCATGAGGGAATGCCCGCCATGGCGCCGATATCCCAGTTTTTTGCTTCCCTGGCAATGGCATCCACCCTTTTGTCCCAGTCGGTGATGGCGGCAATTTCTTTTCCCGGACGGTAAAAGCGCTCAAACCAGGGGGGTATGTTGCCGGCGGCAATGCCGCTGATCTCACCTTCGCGGTAATGCCGTACTTTTTTCAACTTGGTACTGCTGCCCAGCATCATGATCTCCTTTTCGTAAAACGCGGCCGGGAAATCGAAGTTAGCCGTCGAGAGTATCTGCATTATGCTGGTTTTGCGCACGGCTTCCAGCATGTTTTCGGTAACGGGGATGCGCTTGCTTTCCTTCCCTGTGGTGCCGGCGCTCATGGCATAGTAGGTTACCTTCCCGGGCCAGGTGATATCGGGGGTGCCCTCTTCCATTTGCTCTTTCCACCAGCCCGAATGCATGGCGTTGTAATCGTGGAAGGGAACGGCTTCGGCAAAGGCCCCGGCCAGGTCGTTTTGCCTGAGTATGCCGGAAAATCCGTAGTGCCGGCCGAAACGGGTGTTTGCGGCTTTTTCGAGCAGGTTTTTGAGTTCCTCCTTTTGCGATTTAACGGGCGTTGCCTCGGGCATTACCCTGTCGGTGATCTCCAGGGCCGCCTTGATGATGTTTCCGAGTATGGCCATATATT
>PWJC01000049.1 GCA_003560165.1 Bacteroidales bacterium | reverse complement strand
GGTTGTACTTTTTCTTTTGGCGATCAAAAGAAAAAGTACCAAAAAGAAAAATCGCCGCTCGCTGTGGACCCTGCTAAAATCTACGGCCGCTTCGCACACGCAGGCCAAGCCGGTCGGCACCGGCATCGTGCCAACTTATCCGTTCCTTACTGCCTCCCTCGTGGCCTGCTTACTGAAGGCCCTCGCCAGCGAACCGGCCTTGATTTTGACGCAGGCCCCACAGATGCGGGGGTTGCCCTGCTGCGCAGGGCAGCGGTTTGAAATCTGTCTTAAATGTCAATTATTCTACTGCCCGCAGGCAGTGTGTCAGTTAAAACCCGGGGAAATCCCAACAGGTTTAAAAGTTTAAAGGTTTAAAGGTTTAATTACTTGATATTCAACATTTCAACTCTTCAACTATTCAACTCTTCAACTTTCTGACTTCTGTCTTCTGTCTTCCGTCTTCTAAACTCTTAAACTTTCTTCCCTCCGTCTTCCGTCCTCTGTCTTCTGTCTTCCGTCTTCTAAACTCTTAAACTCTTCAACTCTTAAACTCTTAAACTCTTCAACTCATCACGCATCACTCACCGCTTTCCTTGCTTTATCCCTTATCTTTGCCTAAAAACCTGCGTATGCGAATCGATATCCTGACTATATTCCCTGACTTGTTCCGGGGTCCGTTTTCCGAGTCCATCATCAAAAGGGCTCTGGAGAAGAAGCTGGTGGACATCCGCCTGCATGACATCCGCAGCTATGCCACAGACAAGCATAAAAGGGTGGATGATTACCCCTATGGGGGAGGGGCCGGGATGGTCATGATGATAGAGCCTATTGAGCGCTGCCTGGAGCATTTGTTCGCCGAAAGAACCTATGACGAGGTGATCTTCATGACCCCGGACGGGCAGCTGCTCGATCAGCCGCTCGCCAATCAATTGTCTGTCACGAAGAACCTCATCCTGCTGTGCGGCCATTACAAAGGAGTGGACGAGCGCATCCGGCAACACCTGGTCACCTTTGAGATATCGATCGGCGATTATGTGCTGTCGGGGGGCGAACTGCCCGCGGCGGTGCTTACCGATGCCCTGGTCAGGCTGATACCCGGGGTGCTGGGCGATGAAACCTCGGCCCTGTCCGACTCCTTCCAGGACCGCATGTTATCGCCCCCGGTGTATACGCGCCCGGCCGACTATAAGGGATGGAAGGTGCCCGGGGTGCTTTTGTCGGGCCACGACCGGAAGGTCGCCGAGTGGAGGCACGAGGAGGCCCTCAGGCGCACCCTGGAAAGAAGGCCGGGGCTGCTGGAGGAGGAATAGAAAATTTCCGGTGAAGGCAACTCTTTTCGAAGGGTGTTCAGTACAGCCGCAGATAGTAGCCGATATTGAACTTGAAGGCCTGGTTGTAGATCCTGAACACCCCGTCGGCTTCGACCGAGGTGAAGCCCCTTTCGTAGCTTGCCCCCAGAAAGAGCCCAAAAGGAAAGGTATACCTGGCGCCAAGCGTAGCCCCGATTTCCAGATCACGCAGATCGTCGGTTCGCGACTCGGTGCGCTCCTGGTCGTTGATCTGGAGGGTGCGGGTGTTTTCGAGCAGATAGGAAAACTGGGGTCCAAAAAAGAAACTGAGCCCTTCGGCGGCAATGATCCGGGTGGTGACCGGAATATCGATGTACTGGGAGGTATTGGTCAGGGTGACGATGACCTCGCCGCCTTCAAATTCGTCTTCGGTGATATAGCCTTTTTCGGAGTAATAGGCCCCGATGCTGAAGCCGAAGGTTTTGGTATAGGGGATCTCAAAGCCGGCCCCTATATGAAAACGGGTGTTGAAATCGGTTTCCTCCATGTCGTTGCCGATCCAGTTGGCCAGGTTCAGACCCCCCTGGATGGAAAAGCCGTAGCCGCCATAAGAACGGGGGTTGAAACCGGTTTTTTCCGGTTCTTCGCCGGCACGGTTGGCAGGGTTCGCCCCCCCCTGTAAAGCAAAGCCATAGCCGTTGCCTTTGGCCACGGGGCCAGAAAGCAGCAGCAAGGCCAGTATGATGAAACAGAGGGCGGAGTTTTTGTGCATTATTGGATATTTTAAGAACAAAAGCATACTTGGTACGGGGTGTTGTAAAGATACGCATAATTTCCTCACCCCCCGGTCCCCCATGCAACCGGACCGCTTGACCCGGAAGCATGAAAACAAAAAAACGGGACCATAAGATTTTATTATTTGAAATAAAACCCTAACTTTGCACTCCTTTTTGACGTTTGCGTATACATACCCTTTAAATATCGTACCGATGAAGCAAATGGAAATGATGAACTTTGTCCGGAACAGCCTCGTTGAAAAGCGGGAGTGGCCTGCGTTCAAAGCCGGTGATAACATTACCGTACACTATAAGATCAAGGAAGGCAACAAAGAGCGTGTCCAGCCTTTCCAGGGTGTGGTGATCCAGCGCAGGGGCAGCGGGAGTACCGAAACATTCACTGTACGCAAGATCTCGGGGAACATCGGGGTGGAAAGGATATTCCCCCTGCATTCGCCTTTAATTGAAAAGATCGTTCTGAACCGACGTGGTGTGGTGCGCCGTGCCCGTATTTTCTACCTTCGGAAGCTGCGCGGAAAGAAAGCCCGCATCAAGGAACGCAGAATGTAAGCGATCATCTCTATTGTACATCCTTATGGAGCAAGCCCTTTTTCTTTAAGGGCTTTTTTTATATTTTCGCAATCGGGGCAGGCTGTGCCCTTTTTGTCATGCCACCAAAAATTCCATTGCTATGAAGAAACTGATCGAGTGCGTGCCCAACTTCAGCGAAGGGCAGGATATGGAAGTCATTGACAGCATCACCTCCGAGATAGAAGCGGCCCCTGGGGTGAAACTGCTTGATGTCGATCCGGGGAAAGCCACCAACCGTACTGTGGTAACTTTTGTGGGAACTCCCGAAGAAGTCGTGGAGGCAGCCTTCAGGGCCATCAGGAAAGCCTCGCAGCTCATCGACATGAGCAAGCACAAAGGGGCCCATCCCAGGATGGGGGCCACGGATGTTTGCCCCCTGGTTCCCGTTGCGAACATCGGTATGGACGAGGTGGTGACCTATGCGCACCGCCTGGCCGAACGCATCGGCGAGGAGCTCGACATCCCCGTGTATTGTTACGAAAATGCAGCTCTGAAACCTGAAAGGAAAAATCTGGCCAACTGCCGCAGTGGCGAATACGAAGGCATGGCCGACAAGCTGAAAAAGCCCGAATGGGCCCCGGATTTCGGACCTGCCCGGCTGAATGTGCGCAGCGGGGTAACCGCTGTGGGTGCCCGGGACTTTTTGGTGGCCTACAACATAAACCTCAACACCACCTCTACCCGTCGTGCCAATGCCATTGCCTTTGACGTAAGGGAGAAAGGCCGGGTGAAAAGGCAGGGAAATCCCATCACCGGAAAGATCGTGAAAGACGAAAAGGGCGATCCGGTATACATACCCGGCAGCCTCAGGGCCGTGAAGGGTATCGGCTGGTATATCGAGGAGTACGGAATTGCCCAGATCTCCATGAACCTGACCAATATCGCCATTACTCCGGTGCATGTGGCCTTTGACGAGGTTGCCGAAAAAGCGGCAAAACGTGGTATCCGGGTTACCGGCTCAGAGCTGGTGGGACTGGTGCCCCTGAAAGCCATGCTGGATGCCGGAAAATACTTTCTGGCCAAACAAAAGCGCAGCCTGGGGGTGTCGGAGGCCGAACTGATCAAGATCGCGGTAAAATCCATGGGCCTTGACGACCTGAAACCGTTCAACCAGAAAGAGAAGATCATCGAATACATGATCGCCGAAGACGAAGGCAGCAAGCTGGTTGACATGAGCGTTGCCGGTTTTGCCGACGAAACCGCCAGTGAGTCGGCTGCCCCGGGCGGGGGTTCCGTATCGGCCTATGTGGCGGCGCTGGGTGTATCCCTGGGTACCATGGTGGCCAATTTGTCGAGCCACAAGCGGGGCTGGGACGAGCGCTGGGAGGAGTTCAGCAAATGGGCCGAAATGGGGCAGGCCTTCAAGGACGAACTGCTTTTTCTGGTGGACGAAGATACCCGGGCGTTCAACCGTATCATGGATGCCTTTGGCATGTCAAAGGCATCCGAAGCCGATCGCCAAGCCCGCACCCATGCTATCGAGGAAGCGACAAAATATGCTATTGAGGTGCCGTACCGTATTATGAAAAAAGCCCTGGCTTCGATGGACGTGATGGAAGCCATGGTGGAAAAGGGCAATCCGAATTCGGTCACCGATGCAGGGGTAGGGGCCCTTTGTGCCCGTACGGCAGTGAGGGGGGCTTTCCTCAACATGAAAGTAAATGCCGAAGGATTGCAGGACAAGGGATTTTTCGACCGCCTGTACCAGGAAGGCCTTGAAATGGAGGCTGAGGCAAAAAGGAAGGAAGCCGGGATCCTGGCCATGGTGGAAGAAAAGATCAAGGGTGGCTGATCCTTGTGTTGAAACAACAACCGGACTAATTGCTGTTTATGTACTCCAGGGCCCGGTTGATGGCAGATTCGATGTCCCCGCAAATGTTTTCCCTCCCGACCTCATCGTATAGCCCGTCATTTTGAAGGGCCTGCAGGGTCTTTGGGGTCACTCCCGACAAAATGGTGTGGGTGCGGTGTTTTTTGGCCCTGCTGATAAAACTCCGAAGGTTTTTCAGGCCGGTCGAATCGATAAAAGGCACCCTCCGCATACGGATAATCCTTACCCTGGGGATCTCGTGGATCTCTTTCTCGGCTTCCTCGAATTTGTTGGCGATCCCGAAAAAGAAAGGCCTCTTGATCTGAAACACTTCCACCCCCTTCGGTATGTCGAGGGTTTCGGTATCTTCGGATAGATGGGAGTGCTCGTCTTCCACCTCGTGTTTGAGTACTTCGATGTCGGTGGTCTCCATTACCCTGTTCACAAATAAGACCAGTGCCAGGATGATGCCAAAAGGAAGCGCCACGTTGAGCCCCAGAAAAATGGTCAGCAAAAAGGTGGTCATCAGCACCCAGGCCTCTCCCCGGCTGCTCCTCAGAATGCTTTTGAACGACCGCCATTCGCTCATGTTGTAGGCAACCACCACCAGTATGCCTGCCAGGGCCGCCAGGGGGATTATCATGGCCAGCTTTCCCAGCAACAGCATGAACAGCAACAGCATCACCCCATGCACCATGCCTGCAACAGGGCTTTTGCCGCCGTTGCGGATATTGGTCATGGTTTTTGCCAGGGCCCCCGACCCGGCCATACCGCCCAGCAAAGGCGAGAGGATGTTTGCAACACCCTGGGCCATCAGTTCGGTGTTCGGGCGGTGGCGGTAACCGGTGGCCCCGTCGGCCACGATGGCCGACATCAGCGATTCGATGGCGACCAGCATGGCCATGGTGAAGGCCGGTATCAGCAACTGCTGCAGCAGGGCGGCATTCATGCCATAAACTACAGGGAAGCGGAATGCGGCATGGAACTGCCCGAACCTGGACCCGATGGTCTCCAGATCGAAGCCCCCCAGGGCGTTCAGGGCGGTGACCAGCACAATGGCTACCAGCGATCCCGGGATCTTGCGGTAAATTCTGGGCCATAACAGGGTAACAACCACCGTAAGCAGGCCCAGGGATGTGGTGGTCAGGTTCATTTCGGCGATGTTACGGGCATAATGTATCCATTTTCCGGGAAGATCGGGTGGGATCCGCTCTGCGGGCAGGCCAAGGAAATCCTGCAACTGAGTGGTGAAAATGATCAGCGCAATGCCACTGGTAAACCCCACCACGATCGGATAGGGCATGAACTGGATGATGGACCCGGCACGTAACAAGCCCATGACAATCAGGATGAGGCCCGCCATAATGGAAGCGATCATTACCCCCTGCATTCCGAACTCCAGCATGATGCCGCTGATCACCACAATCAGGGCCCCAGAAGGGCCCCCGATCTGCACCCGGCTGCCTCCCAGAAACGACACAAAAAAACCGACGATCACAGCGGTGATCAGACCTATTTCGGGAGGAACACCCGAGGCGATAGCGAAAGCGATGGCCAGGGGAAGGGCCACCACCCCCACGATAAGCCCTGCCGTAAGGTCGGAGAAAAAGGTCTTCCTGCTGTATTTTTTTACGACTTCAAAAAAAACCGGTGCAAACATCTTTGGCAGATGAACGTGAGCGAATCATTATCCCTCAGGCGTGGCCGGACAAAGGCAGCAGGAGAAAATAATATTGTGAAACAAGGACAAATTTACTTATTTTGCGTCGATTTTTGGTTGCTCTTTTTGTTGTTCCGGCACCAATATTCGAGTGATTTGTGTAGTAAAGCCACATAATATGCATCACAACAGCCTGGTCCACCTTTTTGAGGAGAGCGCCCAGAAGTTTTCCGACAATGTGATGTTGCGGGAAAACAGGGGAGATGCCTACAAAGAAATCACTTACCGGGAGGCATTAACCAAGGCAAAGGCCATTGCGCGCGGACTGGCCGGTCTGGGGCTGGGCAGGGGCGAACGCGTGGCCCTGATATCAGAAGGACGCAACGATTGGGTATTGACCGAACTGGCCATTTTGTATTGCGGAGGCATCAGTGTGCCCCTGTCGGTAAAAATCGAAGAACCCGCCGATCTGTTGTTCCGGCTCGAACATTCGGGGTGCAAGGGCGTAGTGGTGTCGAAGCATCATCAGCAGAAGGTCCTGGACCTGCTCGACCACCTGACCGCTTTGTCATTTGTGGTCTTTCTCGACTCACCCGACGGAAACTGGAGTAATATGCCCGTAGCGCACCGGCGCAAGCTTTTTGATATTGAAGAGCTGCTGTACCGGGGCGAACAGATGTCCGATAACCGCACCGATGTGCTGGATCGGATCAAAGAAAAGCTCCGCCCGGAAGATGCGGCAAACATCTGCTATACCTCGGGGACTTCTGCCGACCCCAAGGGCATTGTCCTTACACATAAGAATTACCTGCATAATGTGGAGCAGGCCTCTGCCATTTTTGATGTGCCGCCATGGTATACATCCCTGCATATCCTTCCGTGGGACCACTCCTTTGCCCATACCGTGGGCATATATTCGCTGATCCGGAACGGAGCCAGCCTGGCCAGCCTGAAAGTTGGCAAAACCCTCACTGAAACCGTGAGAAATATCCCTGTTTGCATCCGCGAGGTAAGGCCGCATTTCCTGCTGAGCGTTCCTGCCCTGGCCAAAAACTTCAGGAGCTCCATCGAAAACGGGGTCAGGGAGAAAGGCCCTTTGGCCATGTGGCTTTTCAGGCTGGGTTTGAAAATCGCCTATGCCTATAACCGCGAAGGGCACAACAGGGGAGAAGGTGCCCGCAAACTGCTGAGACCGCTTTACCGGTTGTTCGACCACTTGCTCTTTAAGAAGGTAAGGGAAGGCTTTGGGGGGCGGTTGGAGTTTTTTGTTGGCGGGGGTGCTTTGCTCGACATCGAACTGCAGCGGTTTTTTTATGCCCTGGGAATGCCCATGTTCCAGGGCTATGGGCTTACTGAAGCAGCCCCTGTGATCTCTTCCAACACCCCTGCCTTTCACAAGCTGGGATCGTCGGGCAAGGTGGTCCCCTGGCTCGACCTGAAGATCTGCGGCGATGACGGGCAGGAGAAACCCATCGGAGAGCAGGGAGAGATTGTGGTCAGTGGGGATAATGTCATGGCGGGATACTGGAACAATCCCTCGGCCGACAGCGAAGCCCTTCGCGATGGCTGGCTTTATACGGGCGATCTGGGTTACCTCGACCACGAAGGGTACCTGTATGTAAAGGGACGCAGTAAAAGCCTGCTGATTGGAAGCGATGGCGAAAAATACAGCCCCGAAGGCATTGAAGAGGCCATGATGGAAAAATCCGGATTTTTTGACCAGGTGATGCTCTATAACAACCAGTCTCCCTATACGGCGGGGTTGATCGTAATCAACAGGGCCGAAGTGCTGAATTACCTTCGGGATAAGGGGCTTGACCCTGCAACACCGGCGGGCCAGCAAGCCGCTTTGCACAAGCTTGGGTTCGAACTCAGCCGGTTTCTGCCCGGAGGTGAATTTTCCGGCATGTTCCCCCAGCGCTGGCTTCCGGCTGCCACAGCCTTTTTAAGCGAGCCTTTTTCAGAAAAGAGCGGGCTTATGAATAGCACCATGAAGATCGTACGTCCTGCCATTCACCAATTCCACAAAGACACCATCGCTTACCTGTATACCCCCGGGGGAAAAATAATTGATAACCCCCGCAATGGGGAAGTGATCGCGACCCTGTCGCAATGAACCTCAACTCCATGAGTACGGACAAACAACGGGACGGGGTCGGCCATATCCCCATCAGGGAATACGATTACCCCCTGCCCCCCGATCGCGTTGCCGCCTATCCGCTCGAAAAACGGGATGCTTCCAGGCTGCTGGTCTATGACGGGGGGCAAATCACCGACACTGTCTTTGGTCAGCTCGACCGGTTTCTGTCGGACGGCAGCCTGATGATCCTCAACGACACCAAGGTGATACAGGCCAGGCTGGAATTCTTCAAAACCGGGGGTGCCCGAATCGAGGTGTTCTGCTTGCAGCCCGTTCAGCCCGTCAGGGATGTTCAGCTGGCCCTCGGACAATCCTCCCCCTCCAGATGGTTTTGCCTGGTGGGCAATGCGAAGCGGTGGAGAACCGGCAGCCTCGAAATGATCAGTGCAAATGGTCGTATCGGTTTGCGGGCCACCATGGCCGGCCGGACCGAGGACGGCTTCCTGATCGATTTTTCGTGGGAGCCCTCAGGGCTGTCCTTCGCCGAAGTGCTTGAGGAACTTGGCCGCACGCCCCTGCCTCCCTATATCAACCGCCGGCCCGAAACCCTCGACAGGCATTGTTACCAAACGACCTATGCACGCGATCAGGGTTCGGTGGCTGCGCCCACCGCAGGACTGCATTTTACCCCGGGCATGTTCGAAAGGTTGCATAAAAAAGGGATCGGTACCGCATTTGTCACCCTCCACGTCGGAGCCGGTACCTTTAAACCGGTAAGCGCAGAGACCATTGGCCTCCATCGCATGCACCGGGAACAGTTTGTGGCCGGCAGATCGCTGCTTCACTCCTTGCTCGATCACCGGGGCGATCTGGTCAGCGTGGGCACAACGAGCATGCGCACCCTGGAAAGCCTCTACTGGATAGGGGCCAGGATGAGCCGTGGAGAGAATCCCCCGGCCGAACGGGTCAGCCTCTCCCAATGGGAACCTTATGCCTGGCAGGGTCCTTTGCCCGAATCCAAACAGGCATTGAATGCCCTGCTCGAATGGATGGACTCCAGGGGCCTGGAGCAGTTGCAGGGAGAAACCTCACTGATGATCGCCCCCGGATACCCCTTTCGGATGACAGACGCCCTGGTCACCAATTTCCATCAGCCGCAAAGCACTCTGCTGCTGCTGGTGGCTGCTTTTGCGGGAGAGGGATGGAAGCTGGCCTATGCTCATGCCCTGACCCGGGATTACCGCTTTTTGAGCTACGGGGATGCCTGCCTGTTTTTCAGGCAAGAATCCGCCCACCAATAAAAAACAAACACCCATGAACCCCCCTGAGCCTGCCGATATTCTGGGAATGGCCTTTGATGACTACCTGAAGGGTCAAACGGATGCGGTTATCGAAGTAGAAGTCGATATTGCCGGGTCTGAAGAACTCCCGGTTTCCTATTTTTTCAGGTCGCCGGAGCAAATGCCGGTGTGGGAGCGAATGGCCCTTGACCGCTGCCGGGGCAGAGTGCTGGATGTGGGGGCCGGGGCCGGATGCCACGCGCTTGCCCTGCAGGAAAGGGGTTATGAAGTATGGGCCATCGATATTTCACCCGGTGCAGTAAACACCATGAGGGGGCGGGGAGTCGGGCACCCGGTATGCAGTGATTTTTTCCGCTTTGGCGAAAAGGAGTTCGACACCCTGCTTTTTTTGATGAACGGGGCGGGCATTGCCCGCAACCTGGATGGTCTGAGGCGGCTGCTGGAGCATGCCCGCGGCCTGCTGACGGCCGGGGGAGGCATCATCATCGAATCGACCGACCTGTTGTACATGTACGAAGAAGAGGATGGATCGATCTGCCTGCCCATGGGCCACAAATACTACGGAGAGGTGGTTTACCGGCTCAGTTACCGCGGAATTCAGGGCAGGCCTTTCGGGTGGATGTTTGTGGATTACGGCAATTTATCCGGGATTGCCCTCGAATGCGGATTCATCCCCGACATGATCTACCAAGGGGAAACCCACAACTACCTGGCCGAACTTCGCTTGCCGTGCTGATCAGGCAGCGGTGGCCACACCGCTCAGCTCAGGATCTGAACAATGACCCCAAGGGCCAGCAACAGGTCGGTGGCCAATACCACCACCACGTTCATGCCCATGGCCGGCATCAGTTTCTCAATGTTTTCGGCTTGAGTCAGGGCGGTTTGTGCGGCCTTGATGGCCATGGGCAGTGGCAGCAGGGCCAGGTAGATCCAGAACGAGGAAATGCCCAGCAGGGGCAGCATCAAAATGACCAGGAAGGTAAGCGCCATGCCGGCTGCGTAAATGCCCGCGGCCTTTTTCTTGCCCAGTTTGATCACCAGGTGTTTTCGCCCTCCGGCCTTATCGGCCTCCACATCGGGAAATTCATTAAGCAGCAGCAGCAAAAAGGTAAGGATCCCGGGCGGTATGGAAACCAGCCACACCTCTAAGGGGACCATGTCGGAAAGGGGTGTGCCCGGCACCCCCGTCATGGCAATAAAGGCTCCGACAACAACCAGGGAACCCAGAGCCAGCCCCGCGAATACTTCTCCAAGCAAAACCTTTGAAAGCAATGGGGTATAGAACACAATGGCAAAGGCCCCGATCAGCGAGATCAGGATGACCGTCCAGTGGGCCACCAGACCGAAGTAGATGCCGACGCCGGCCGAAAACAGCAGGGTGATCCAGGCAAGGGCCTTAACCTGACCCGGCCTGGTCTGCCCTGAGGGCAGCATGCCGCTGCCCCCGCTAAAGGGAGTACGGTCGGTATAAAAATCGATTTTGGTTTGAAAATCGGAATATTCGTTGAACAGGTTGACCGAAATATGTGCCGAGATGCCCCCGGCAAGGATGAGAAGGGCATGCCCCCAGCTGAAAGCGGCAGGTTCGTACAAGGCGGCGTAGGCCAGACCGATGGCGACCAGAAATACGACAAGCAAGAGGAAATTGGCCCTTGTCTGGGCCGCCCATACCTGAATGCGGCTCATGTTTTTCATGGATGTGGATTTGATTAGGGAGTTAGGATTTGGACAACAAATTAAGCAAAAAAAGCTGCTTTTGTTTACTTTTGATGCGTAAATATTCGTTTTTGGACCTATTCAGATACAGACGGCTGATTACCACGGCAGACGGGTCTCCGAGCTTTTACCTCCCCGGCCTGGACGAGCAGTACCATTCTGTTCACGGAGCCATGGCCGAATCCCTTCATGTTTTCATCAGGGCCGGATTCGACAGGGCTTGCGAGCTTTGTGATGCACCTTTGCGCATACTGGAGGTGGGGCTGGGTACCGGCCTTAATGCTTTGCTTAGCCTGAAGCGATCCAGAGAAAGGGCACGCCGGGTGTTCTACCACGCCCTGGAACCTTATCCTCTGGAAGACGAGGAAGCCGATCTGCTGAATTTTTCCATTTTGGCTGGCGATCCTTGTTTGGACACCGCCTTTAAGATGATGCACCGGGGCGAATTTGACCGAAACCTGCCGCTGATGCCCCATTTCGGCTTTCTGAAAACCAGGCAGAAGCTCGAAGAAGCCCGGCTGGATGATGCCAGCTATCACCTGGTGTACCACGATGCCTTCGGCCCCCAGGTGCAACCCGAACTATGGGGCGAAGCCGCCTTCGGCATTTTGTTTGCCGCCATGCGTCCCGGAGGGTTGCTGACTACTTACAGCGCCAAAGGCAGCGTGAAACGGGCTTTGAAAAACTGCGGATTTCGTCTGGAGGCTTTGCCCGGCCCGGCGGGCAAAAGGGAGATCACCCGCGCAAGCAAACCCCACACAAGTTCCCGTCAACAGACCAAACCATGAACATTCACAGCCATCCCTTTATCATCCGCGTTTACGGACTGTGCATCCACCGGGGGAAACTTCTGGTGTGCGACGAGTTTTGGTTTGATACTCCGATGACAAAATTTCCCGGAGGAGGGATGGAGTTTGGCGAAGGCACCCTCGATTGCCTCAGGCGGGAGTGCCGGGAAGAACTGGGGCAGGAGCCGGTGGAAGCATCTCATTTTTATACCACCGATTTTTTTCAACCCACCCGGTTTTTGCCCGGCAGGCAACTCATCAGCATCTATTACCGCATGGGGCTGGAACTTCCCGGGTCCATCCCGGCAAAGGAACTACCCTTCGACTTCGAACAAAGAAGGGAGGGAGCCCTGGCCTGCAGGTGGATCGACATGGAATTGCTGGAAGAAGATCATCTTACCCTGCCTATCGACCGGAAGGTCGCCGGCATGCTTAAAACTGGCTGGGCGGGCAGGTAATGAACTTTCCGAAAGCGCTGTTTGGGGAATTATGTTTTTGCGAACCATTGCCGGAGGCCGTCGAGGTACTGCCGGCCCATTTTGTTCAGATCGGGAGAGATCTCCAGGAAGTAAAGGGGGGTCAGCAACAGCCCCAGGGCCAGTAAGCTTCTTACCGGAATGTCGACAAATACATGGACCATGCGGGGAACACCCTGGGAAAGCCCCATAACGGCGGCCATGATGGGCAGCACCCATGCCTGCCGGGAGCTGAAGGGCTGAAGCCGGTAATGGTGGCGGATGAAGAGGATGCGCGTCAGGTTGAACAGGATGAGGGTAGCCATGCTTGCCAGGGCCGCCCCCTGAATGCCCAAAACAGGAATGAGGGCCAGGTTCGACAGCAGGGCAAAGGCGACCAGGCTGAGGGTAAACCACAGGTCGTAGCGGTATTTGGACGAGGTAAGCAATATCACCCCGTTGAGTCCGGCGCTCATATCGAACAGCTTGCCCAGGGCCAGCAGCAGAAATACATACCTGCCCGCCTCGTATTGGCCGGGCATGAAAAAGAAGATGGAGTCGAGGTTGACCCATAGCAGGGTAAACAGGGCGGCTCCCACCACCAGATTGCCGGCAGAAGCTTTTTTATAAAGGACCCTCATCCCGTCCATGTCGTTCTCCTTCCAGTACCTGGCCACCACCGGTCCGCCGACCTTCACCATCGATCGGTAGGGGATCAGCATCACCGAGCCCAGGAAGATCATCGTGGTATAGATCCCGGTCGCAGCCAGATCGATCATCCCGGCCACCATCAACGAGTCGATGCTGATCAGCAGGAACATTCCGAGGTTGTTCAAAAGCGAAAAGAGCCCGTAGGCAAGCATCAACCGGCCCATTTTCCTCACCACGGCAGGGATGCCCGCTGCGATGCGGAGTTGCCTGATAAGGCCGGTGTAGGCGATCAGGATAATGGCCGGCAGGCAATTGGCCGCCACGTAGATAGCCACAAAGCCGGGGAAGCTGATCAGCCCGAGGGCAAACAGCAGGATGGAGAGGGTGATCAGCAAACGCAGCCCGAGTTCGTGGATCACCGAAGGAACGATGTTTTTGTACAGGCTGCGCAAATACGACTCAAACAACAGGTAATAGGTGGTGGCCAGGGCCATGGGGATGATGTACACGGCGTATTCGACCAGCAGGGGGCTGCTGTCGTGGTAAAACAGCACAAAGGGCCTTCTCAGAAACAAAAGCAGCAGGGTGAAGATCAGGAATCCAGCCATGGCCAGGGCCATCATGCCAGTCAGGAAGCCGTGATGGTTGTTTTCCCTGTCCTTGAAGAAAGGGAGGTAGCGCAGGGTGATGTTGTGGGTGCCCAGTGCAGCGATCTGGGCATAGATCATGGCCAGGGTGACCATCAGGTTGGCCAGGCCCACCTGTTCGGTGGCAAGGAAGTTGGTGAACAGGAATACCTTGTTGAGGTAGCCGATAATGGCTCCCGTATACGAAATAAGGGTGATACGGAAGCTGTCGCGCTGGATGATGCCCATGGTTGCCGTTGAGCGGAAAACGGGACTCGAACCCGCCACCTTCAGCTTGGGAAGCTGACGCTCTACCGGATGAGCTATTTCCGCTTAAGGCAAATTTACAGGTTTTTTATAAAAGGAATGCATTCC
>PWJC01000117.1 GCA_003560165.1 Bacteroidales bacterium | reverse complement strand
CCTCCCCTGAGCGCTGTGACCGAAACAACCCGGTAGTTGTAGGCTAACCCGGCATTGCTCGACCAATGGTTCCGGTACTGCATGCCTCCGTTGAGATTGAATCCGCTCATCAGGTGGCTGCCTCCAAAGTTCCAGATGTTGAATTGGTTGACCCCGATATGGTATGAGCGGTACAACCCTTTGGGTTCCCATTCGCGGTAATTGAGGCCAGTTACCTGGAATACCTGGTCGGCCTCCCGCATATAACCCAGATCGTTGACCTCAAACATAGGTGATTTCCAGGTGATGATCGAGAAGAAGTTCCAGTGTCCTCCTCCCGTTTTCACCAGTTGCAGCCTGCCACCGCTGCCCGTTAATGAGGTGAGGGTGGAGTCGACCTTCACATGGCTGTTGCCCGGACGCTGAAAATACCTGGCTGGAGCGCGCTGGGTACGCACAATGGATTCCGGGCTGCCCTCCACATGGCTGATGGCCGTATTGAGATTGAACATCCAGGTCCTGTCCTTAAAGTACCGGTAAAAATCCACTCCTCCCGAATAGGCGGCGCGATGCATCTGACCGGTCAGTTCCTCTCCGGTATTCCGGTGCACACTGGTAAACATCCCCCCGATAATGGTTTTGCCGTCAGGAAGGTCTTTCTGCAATCTTCCGACAAAGAAATTGGTCAGGGGCTCTACGGTTTCGTAGGTACGATCTCCAAATAAATCGATTCCGACCCTTTCCTCGGCCGTTACCGCTTCAATAATGGCCAGCGACAATCCTGAGGGGGTTTTTCCGGTAAGTTTGGCTGCACCCAGAATCCTGGTGTACCCGGGAACATCGGCAACAGCACCCGGCTCAAGCTGAAGGCTGCCCCGGGGCCGCCGGCCGATACGCCTTGAATAGAAAAGGTTGTCGTTGCCCATATCCCCGTTGCCCAGTCCAAGGCCAAAGCTGCTGATGTTCCTGCCTTCGATGAAGAAGGGCCTTTTTTCCTGAAAAAAGCTCTCAAATGCCGTCAGGTTCACCTCCGAAGGGTCGGCTTCAACCTGCCCAAAGTCGGGGTTGATGCTCATATCCAGGGTCAGGTAATTGTTCAGCCCCAGTTTGGCATCCAGTCCTACCGAATAATGATTATCGCTGCCGCTCATGAACGGATTGCCCTCCACCCCCGGATACCGGGCCGCCGAAGTAAGCACATAAGGGGTCACGTCGAATATGGTCCGTGGCTTCACCCCGTTAAAACCAGCCATTTTTCCGAACCGGCGCACCCGGCCCGGAGCATCCCTCGGTATATGCGACCACAGGCTCATCTCGCCATGCCTGTATATCTGACGGGCTAGCTGCAGACCCCAGAGGCCTGCGCCTCCCTGTTCAAAGCGTAACTGACTGAGTGGTATCCGCATTTCGGCCACCCATCCGTTCTCATCGATACTGGTGCGCACCCACCAGTTGGGGTCCCACGACCAGTCTTCGTTTTGCCCGTCGTTGCTCATGATGTGATCGAATTTGACGCCCCCGGCGGTAACCCCGAAAACAAAGGCCGTCCGCAGATCATGATAACTGTCGAAAGCAATGGCCACATGGTCGCCATCGCTCTGGTCGCGGCGGGCCAGGCGGGCAACGATGCTGTCGGGGGCGCTGTCAAAGGCCCGGATGGCAACGTATATATTGTTTTCGTCGTAAAGGATCATGAACTCGGTCTGTTCGGTCGACGGCCGGCCGTTATGGGGCTCAAACTGAGTGAAGTCTCCCGACCATGCCCCGGTTTGCCAGGCTGCATCGTCCAGATTCCCATCGATTTCGGGTGGTGGCACAGTGAGGCGGGTTGCCCGGTAATGCCGTTGTTCCTGGTCTTGGGCAAAAAGCAGATACGGCGCAAGCAACAAAAAGAAAAAAGGGAACAGGGTATTCATAAGTTATTGGAGTTTGCAGTTTGAGCCCATGGTCAACCGGGCAACCTCAAAACCCGGGCCATACCCCGTATAAAGCTGTATGCCTTGTTCTTGGGCATTAAACAGATAAAAACAATAGCCTCTGAAGTGTTCGGATGCGGAATGGTGTTGTCCAAAAACGGACATACGGAAGTTGACCCCACAAGCGATCCGGGCAGCTCATGGGACGGATGCCCGGATCAGCTGAGGCGGAACATAGGCATGTCTCCGTTCAGCATCCCTTGCTTTCTGCCGTCCTCATCATTTCGGTCCCTGATCAGATTTTGCGGCATAATGCCCGGTGATCTCGTCAATGCTCATTTCCTGGAGAACTAAGCGGGCATATCCGGTACCATACACCCAGTCGTCAAAGAAATCCGAAACAGCATCATTTTGGGTCAACGCTACCCAATAATCGGTAAAATCGCGGGTAGAGGCCCTTGTGGCATGGTATTCCTGATAGAAACCGCCGACGGCCGAATGAAAGGTATCCTCCCCAAACCAGTGATACAGCACCGCAAACATCAGCATGGGCTGTATGTACGAATACCGGGTCAGTTGCTCGTTGCCATATTCTATCATGGGTATTTCCGTCAATCGGGGGTTCCTTTCAAAATCCCTCTTCAGGCGGCTTACTGTGCGGTTGGCACCTCTTTTCATCAGCCCTTCCCTTTCAGGGAAAAGCCGCTCGCCTGCCAGGTATTCGCAGAAAGTAGCCAGCCCTTCCTCCCACCTGGGTGAAGTGCCTGTTCCTTCATCAATAGAAACATGCCATAAGTGCGACAACTCATGATAAAGAAAGCTGTAATCGTCTTGAACGGTAAATGCCTCCTCGGGCATGAGTATGGTGGTTTCATCGGCCTGGCCGCCACTGCCCCTTTCTGTCTCAATAATGGTGAGGGTGTGGTCGTTCCTGAGTTCACCCCACCAATCGCGGTACAGGGCCAGGGTTTTTGCTCCGTGTGTGGCCAGGGCTGCCGCAGCCACGGAGTCGGTCAGGTAGAATATATTCAGGCGTTCGCTATGCAACACATTGTAGGGACCAATGGCAATGTCGATCCGCCAGTTGGGTATTTTGCTGCGATACCGGTAGGTAGCCAGCCCGTTTCCGTGTTGTTCGACACCCAGGGGGATTCCGCCGTTAGCTACCACCAGGGAGTCAGGAACGGTAATCTTTATGGAATGTTCGTAATGATTAAAGGGTATGTGGTTCCGCAAAAAGAACACATCGGGCTTCCCGATAACGGGATAGGCATAGGCATCGTTGCGGATAAGGGTGAATTCAGGAGATATCCTGTCGGTAATGTACCGCATACCTGTTTCGGCATACCCCAGCAAATAGCCGCTGTATTCGATGACGATGGAGCGGGTTTCACCCCCGAGCAGTACTTCGTTTACCACAATGTGGTTGACCTGCTGCTTGGGAGAACCCTCCATTTGCACAACCTTTTGCGAGAACGGCAGTTTATGGCCGTTTTCATCCCTGACCGATTCGACCTTCATTAACCGGTAAAGCAAAAGCGGAATACCGCTCACCTGCGAATCGGAATGGTTGTTTATGCTCATATGGCAGGATCCCCGCATGCTTCCTTCGGTGAAATCGAAGGATAGTTCCAGGTGTACATACCCGGTAGACAGGGGAAAGCTGTCACCTGCAGCGGCGTTGACCCACAGCAGCAACAGCAGGCAGAAAGCGAGGATTGTTTTCATGTTGTGTGTTTTTATGGTTTGTTAAAACATAAGCTTGATGGGTAAAAAGATCTGAAACGTGTG
>PWJC01000079.1 GCA_003560165.1 Bacteroidales bacterium | reverse complement strand
TTCAACTTTTCAACTCTTCAACGTTCTTTTTCCTACCTACTACCTACTACCTACTACTTACTATCTTCCGCCTTCCACCCCATTACCTGACTATCGTCATTTCATCAATCAAATGCGAAGCCCCGGCAAAGCGGTCAATGATGAACAGAACATACCTGATGTCTACATTGATGGCCCGCTGCAGTTCGTGTTCGAACAGGATATCACCGCTCATCCCCTCCCAGTTGGCATCAAACGCCACCCCGATCAGGTGGCCGTCGTCATTGATCACCGGGCTGCCGGAGTTGCCCCCCGTAATGTCGTTGGAAGTGATGAAGTTGACCACCATGCGTTCGTTATGGGCATATTCGCCAAAATCGCCCTCCTCGTACAATTGCCTGAGTTTTTCGGGCACCACAAACTCATGATGGTTAGGGTCTTCCTTTTCCATGACCCCACTCAGGGTGGTATGGTAGTGATAGGTCACTGCATCGCGTGGCTGGTAGCCGTTTACGCTGCCATAGGTAAAGCGCATGGTCCTGTTTGCGTCGGGATAATACGGCACAAAGGGGTCCATTTCGAGCAGGCCCTTCAGGAACAGCCGCTCTGCACGCTGCAACTTGCGGTTGTGTTCGGCAATGCGTTCATTCAGCCTTGCAGAGGCCTCAAACACCGACTGCACGGCCGACATGGCCAGGTCTTCGGACAAGACCGCCGAGGTAGGGCTTTCCAGAAATTCCATCATCGCATCGGGATTGGCAAAAATGCTGGTTTCATAAACGGCCTCGGCATAGCGCTCGAAATCCCCGTCGAACTCAGCCTGTATGCGGGCAAAAACATCAGGGAGGTCTTCTTCGGGGACGTATTCGTGGTAGGTGGCAAACATGGCTGCCCACAATTCCCTGTCTACCTCCCGGTCAAAACCCCGGAATGAGCGTTCGGCAATTTCCCTTAGCCGCCGCGCTTCCCTGGCGATGGCTTCCTCGTCCTCATCTTCCTCCAGCATGGTGTAAATGGTATTATAGAACCTGGCAAGACTGATCGCATCGGGGCCTGTAAGCATGGTCTCTGCAAACACATAGGGATGCGACCTGAAATCATGCAAGCCTTCGTATACCCCTCTAAAATCTTCCAACACCTCCCCAAACCTTTCCTGCCTGACAGGGTCGGCCGCCACCCAGCTGCCAAACCTGTCTTCGAGCTCGCGCTTTGTGCGGGCCACCTCCAGGCGGCGAAGCGATTCGCTCATGCCGATGAAGTTTTTCCAGTAATTGGCAATGCCGGCATGCTTCGATGCATATTGTATTCTTAGTGTATCGCTTTCTGCCATGGCCCGTTCAAGGATATCCAGCTTGCGCCGCCTGATATCGATTCGCACAGGATACATGTATTCGAGCCGGTAATCGATGCCAAAGGAGGTCAGATACCTTTCAGTACGCCCTGCATAGCCCAGTATCATGGCAAAATCGTTCTCCCCCACCCCCCTCAGTGAAATGGGAAGGTGGTAGCGCGGACGAAGCGGGATGTTTTCCGGGTCGTATGCGGCAGGAGAGCCGTCGGGTGCCGTGTATACGCGGAAGAGGGCAAAGTCGCCGGTATGCCGGGGCCACTCCCAGTTGTCGGTATCCCCTCCAAAGGCGCCAATCGACGAAGGCGGGGCGCCTGCCAGCCGCACATCGTTGAATGTTTCGTAAGTGAAAAGATAGAAAAAGTTGCCGGCAAACATCGAACTCACCGTGGCTGTATAATGTGTGCCTTCGGTGGCCGCATCGGACAGTTCACGGCTCCTTTCCCGGATGGCCAGGATCCTCTCCTGCTCTGTCATTTCGGGCGTGACCGCCTCGAGTATTTTCAGGGTCACCTCCTCCACACTGACCAGAAATCGCACAAACAAGCCTTCGTTGGGCAATTCCTCTTCGGTCGACATAGCCCAGAAACCATTGGTCAGAAGGTCGTTGTCGACCGAACTGTGATTCTGTATCCGTCCATAGCCACAGTGGTGGTTGGTGAGCAACAGCCCACGGTCGGAAATGATCTCGGCGGTGCAAAACCCTCCGAAGCTGACCACGGCATCCTTGATGCCTGGTTCGGTAAAGCTGAACACCTCTTCTGGTGTCAGATTGAGCCCCATCCGGGCCATTTCCTCATAAAGCTCCTCGCTGATCATAAAGGGGAGCCACATGCCCTCATCGGCCTTCGCCGGCAACTGCAGGGCAAAAAGCACCGACAGGAAAATTACAATACGTTGCATGGTTGTTGTTTTATTAATTGGAAGACAGAAGTCAGAAGACGGAATAGTCATGAGTATTGAGTGATGAGTGATGAGTTGAAAAGTTGGAAAGTTGAAGAGTTGAAGAGTTGAAAAGTTGAAATTTAAACCCATTAAACTTTTAAACGTTTAAACCTGTTGTGTTTTTCCCGGGTTTAAACTGTCGCACTGCCTGCGGGCATTGGATAATTGACCTTTCGACATTTCAGACTTTTTTGATTATATATACCTCTGCCCTTTATTCAGTTTAATATCATTCACAAACTTCCGGATCTGCTGCTCCTGCGATTTTTTGCAGATCAGCAGGGCGTTGTCGTCTTCCGATACAATGTAGCCATCAAGGCCCTGTATGACCACCAGTTTGTCTTCGGGAACATTGATGATGCATTCGGATGCGTTGTACAGCATCACATTTTTCCCTACCACGGCGTTGTTATGTGCGTCGCGGTGGCGGGCATCGAAAAGCGAACCCCATGTACCCAGGTCCGACCAGCCGAAGTCGGAAACATATACATACACCCGGTCGCTTTTTTCCATGATGGCGTAATCGATCGATATACTCTTGCAGGCCGCATAGGCCACTTCCATATAATCTGCCTCTTCGGGGGTATTGTATTTGCCCAGGGCTTCGCGGAATATGTAGCTGATCTCGGGCTGGTATTGCTCAAAGGCATTGATGATGGCTTCCACGGTCCACACAAAGATGCCGCTGTTCCACAAAAAGTCGCCGCTTTCCAGAAAGGATTCGGCCAGTTCGTGGTTGGGCTTTTCGGTGAAGGTCTTCACCTTTCTCAGGCGCTTGTCTTCGGGGTAGGCGGTAACATCGTTGTATTGGATGTACCCGTATCCGGTGTCGGGCCGGCTGGGGGTAATACCCAGGGTCAGCAGGCGGTTGCCCGAAGCGGCCACGTTCAGTGCCGAGCGGATAATATCGGCAAACACTTCCTCTTTCAGGATGATGTGGTCGGAAGGGGCCACCACCATCCGGGCACCGGGATTCATGCAATAGAGTTTGTAGGCGGCATAGGCGATGCAAGGCGCGGTATTTTTCCTGGTGGGTTCACAGATCAGGCGTTCGGGATCCAGCTCAGGGATCTGCTCCAGCACCAGATCCTGGTATTTTTTGTTGGTGACAATAAATATGTTCTGTGTCCGGCAAACCCTCTGAAGGCGTTCATAGGTTTGCTGCAGCAACGTCTTTCCGGTGCCCAGGATATCGATAAATTGCTTGGGGCGCGACTCCCGGCTCATCGGCCAGAACCTTTCGCCCGCTCCCCCTGCCATAATGACTACGTAATTGTCTTTGGTCATGTTTTTTATATGGGTTTATGTATTTACGATGGAATGAATGAACGATGGAACGATGGAACGAAGACGGAAGACAGAGGACAGAGGACAGAAGACGGAAGACGGAAGACAGAAAGAAGTAAGTTGAAAAGTTGAAAAGTTGAAAAGTT
>PWJC01000007.1 GCA_003560165.1 Bacteroidales bacterium | reverse complement strand
GAGGATTAGCTTGCGCTGATCCTCCATGGGGGTGGCCATAAACAAAATGAACGCCTGTGTTCGCTTCGCTCAGACCTTTTTTTCCATCGCAGTCCCGAAAGCAAGCTTTCGGTCTGCGCTGTATAAAAAAAGGCCTGTCAGCAAAATGCTGACAGGCGTTCATTTTGTTTAGTCGGGGTGAGAGGATTCGAACCTCCGGCCTCGTCGTCCCGAACGACGCGCGCTAACCGGGCTGCGCTACACCCCGCAATGAAGCGATGCAAAGTTAGGCATTAAATCTTTTTGCGGCAAGCTTTTTATTGCTGCCGGGCGGCGGCTGCGATCAGGCTCCGTTGCCGCCGGGAAGGCCTTTGGTGGGGATCTTGATGTGGTATATTTTCCGCGAGCGGTTGGGCAGTTCATACCCCCTGAGCCAGGGATTGAGGTCGCGCAGGGCCTTGTAGGTGGTGTTGTGCTGTATGGCGAAGTCCACCAGGTCGGTAATGGTGGTGTCGACGGCAGCAAGGCGGTAGGAAAGCCCGGGATACAGGTCGTCGGGCCGGAAATGGAAGCCGGAAGCGGGAGGATCGGAAAAGATGGTCTTTACCGCCAGTATCCGGAACAGATACCTCGAGGTTTCCTCGTTGAGAAAGAGGTCGTAGTAGTTGTCTGCCCGCTGGTTGTCAAGGATCCTTCGCAGCCGGGCGTTCCCGATATTGTAGGCTGCGGCGGCCAGTGTCCATGAGCCGAACCTCTTCCTGGCGTCGAGAAGGTAGTTGCATGCCGCGGCCGTGGCCTTTTCTACATGGTAGCGTTCGTCGATGTGGCTGTTGACTTCCAGGCCCAGATCCCGGCCGGTGCCTTCCAGTATCTGCCAGAAGCCGGTTGCCCCGGCCGGCGATACCACGTTCATCAGCCCGCTTTCGATCAGGGCCAGGTATTTGAAGTCGTCGGGTACGCCGTACTCCCTGAGGATGGGTTCGATGACAGGGAACCAGCGGTTGGCCCGTTTAAAGAACAGCATGGTCGATGACTGCCAGTAGGTGTTCACCAGCAATTCCCTGTCAAACCGCTCCCTTACATCGAACTGATAAAGCGGAACCTCTTCGCCGGCAAATTCCAGCTGTCCGGGAATTGACAGGGCATAAATGCCGTAGGCGGCACGAAAAGCGTCTTCGTAGGCCACGGAAGGGTCTTCGGCCGTACGCGAAAAGGTTAGCAAATGGATCAGCATTGCCCCGGAAACCAGCAGCAGCAAATAAGAACCGTAACGACGCAACATATTTTAAACAGTTTGAAAGGCAAAAATACACAGAATAAGCCCGGGAAAAAAGCCTTTTCGGTTATTTGGGGAGAAATATCTTTTCTTCAGGACAAGGCAGATTGCTGTCACTGCAATGGACGCCAGGGGTTGTTAAAAAATAAACAATGGGAGGGCAAATAGTGGTTGGAGATGATTGAAAATTTGTAGTTTTGCAACAATTGAATCACAAATCACTAAAAGGGAATATATATGAACATCGCCGAATTAAAACAAAAGCGCAACATCATCAAGGAGGTCGATTATCAGAAAACCCCGCTTTTCCGGGGCTATACCGATAAGGTCCTCTACATCAATGTAGGTACGGCCGAGGTAAAGGAAAAGGACGTACCTGCCCAGATGAAGGAGAAATTCATCGGAGGGAAGGGGTATGGCCTCAGGCTGCTGTGGGATGCCACCACTCCCGAAACCAAATGGAACGATCCGGAAAACGAGATCATCATCTCTCCCGGTCCTGTGGCCGGCATCACCCAGTATTCGGGAGCAGGGAAATCACTGATCGTTTCCCTGTCGCCGCAGACCGACTCGGTGATGGATTCGAATGTGGGCGGGTTTTTCGGACCTTTCCTGAAATTTTCCGGTTACGATGCTCTCGAACTTCAGGGCAAGGCCGAAAAAGATGTCATCATCTACATCGACGGCAAAGGGGAGAAGATTGAGATCTTTGAAGACCCCGGTTTGTCGACCGACACCCATATCCTGGCCGAAGAGCTGACAGAGATGTTTGCCGAAGACGAAAAAGACGCCCGCAATATCGGCATCGTTTCTTCGGGTGCAGCGGCTGAGCATTCGCTGATCGGCATGATCAACTTCACCTTCTACGACGTGAAGCGTAAAAAGATCCGGCTGAAGCAGGCAGGCAGGGGAGGCATCGGCACGGTGATGCGCGACAAGAAGATCAAAGCCATTGTTGCACGGATCGAGGGCGTGTCGGGCAACCTGAACAATGTGGCCGACATGGATAAGATCAAGGAAAGAGGCCGTCGCTTCAACCGCGAGATGCGGGAGCTCGACGACCACCAGTGCCAGATGAAGAAAAAGGGGACAGCCAACATCATCAATGTGATGAACGACTATGACCTGTTGCCGGTACATAACTTCAAATACGGCAGCCACGACGACGGGCTGAAGATCCACAGCGATATTTTCCGCGACAAGTATTTTACCCAGAATGTGCCCGATGGTTGCTGGATCGGTTGCTCTATGTCGTGCGCCAAGGCCGTGGACGACTTCAAGCTGAAAACGGGCCCCTACAAAGGCCAGGAAGTGATTGTTGACGGGCCCGAGTATGAAAATGCCGCCGGGTTGGGCTCCAACCTGGGCATATTCGACCCCGAATACATCATTGAGGCCAATTTCTATTGCGACACCTACGGCATCTGCACCATTACCTGGGGTACCATCGTGGCTTTCATCATGGAATGCTATGAAAACGGCATCCTGAACAAGGAGCGTACCGGCGGGCTGGACCTTGCTTTTGGCAGCCGCGCAGACTCTCTCGAGCTGATGCACCAGCTGGCCCGGGGAGAAGGCTTTGGCATGGTTGCCGGGTTGGGTGTGCGCAAGATGAAGGAGTTGTTCATTGAAAAAGGCTGGGGCGATCCCAAATTCCTTCAGGACATCGCCATGGAAAACAAGGGCCTCGAATACTCCCAATATGTTTCAAAAGAATCACTGGCCCAGCAGGGCGGTTATGCCATGACAAACAAAGGCCCCCAGCACGATGAGGCCTGGCTGATCTTCATGGACATGGTGAACAACCAGTTGCCGAGTTTCGAAGACAAGGCCGAGGCCCTGCACTACATGCCCATGTTCCGCACATGGTTTGGCCTCCAGGGTTTGTGCAAGCTCTGCTGGAACGATGTGGTGCCCGAAAGCAATGCCGAGGCCGACGAACCCCATAAGATCCCCGAGCATGTGGACAACTACGTGGCTATTTACGAAGGGGTGACAGGCAAGCCATTCGACAAGGAAGAACTCATCCGCCAGAGCGAGCGTGTCTACAACTTCCAGCGGGTGTTCAACCTCCGCCGTGGTTTTGGCAAGCGCATCCACGATGCCCAGCCCTACCGTGCTGCCGGCCCGGTAACGGTCGAAGAATATGAGTCGAGGGCCGACCGCTACGACAAGCAGCTCAGGGAGGATGTCGGGTTCGATCCCGAAGGCCGTTCGACGGAAGAAAAAATGAAGGTCTTGCGCAAATACCGCGAAAACCGCTACGAGCAACTGGTGGATGCGGTGTACCTGCGCCGCGGATGGACCAAAGACGGGGTGCCCACACTGGAGCACCTGAAAAACCTGGGCATGGACCTGCCCGAAGTGGTCGAAGTGGTGAAGCCGCACTTGAGTTAGGAAGAAGGTAGAAGGTAGAAGATAGAAGGTAGAAGGTAGAAGGTAGAAGGTAGAAGGTAGAAGGTAGAAG
>PWJC01000135.1 GCA_003560165.1 Bacteroidales bacterium | reverse complement strand
TCGGGGGTGCTCATCGAGGGCTTTGAGGAATGGCCCACCACCTTCGGCAAATACAACGATCCGTATTACGACCCCCTGATCCGGCAGCAGGGCTATGAAAAAGACGCCGACTGGGTGGAATACCGCATCAGGACCCCGGAGCAAATGCCGCAGCGCATCGTGAACCTGGCGGAGCTGGTGGCCAAACGCTACGATCTGCGCCACGCAGGCTTTAACAACCGCAGGGAGCTGAAAAAACACACAGAGGCGATCTTCGATCTGGTCAACACGGTATACCGGGGCATCTACGGGTTCTCTACCCTGACCCCCGAACAGATCATGGCATTGTCCGATGATTTTATCAAACTGGTCGACCCGGATTTTGTTTCGGTGATCCTTGACCGCGACGACAGGGTGGTGGGCTTTGGCGTGGCCATCCACTCCCTGGTGAAGGCATTGAAAAAGGCAAAAGGCAGCCTGCTTCCCCTCGGATGGTTTCACCTTATGAGCGCATTGCGCTCAAACGACACCATCGACCTGTTGCTGATCGGCGTCAGGGAAGAATACCAGAACAGGGGGGTCAACGCCATGATCTTTGACAAGATCACCCGCACCATCTACCGAAAGGGGGTCAGGCATATTGAAACCACCCGCGAGCTCGAAGACAACAAAAAGGTGCAGCAACTGTGGACGGGCTACGAGGCCCGGCAGCACAAACGCGCCAGGTGCTACATCAAGGCCCTGCAGGAAATCTCCTGATTAAAAAACCCTTCCCCAAAAAATGAGATTGAATAAAAAACCCCTCTCGTATGAGAAGGGTTTGGTGACTCCGGAGGGACTCGAACCCCCAACCGACAGAACCGGAATCTGCTATTCTATCCAATTGAACTACGGAGCCGTATTTCGTTGGCAAAGATACAAAATGTTGTCCATTTGTTGTTCGTCGCGCTGCATGTTTTCGAAGGCGGGCTGTTGGCAGCGTTCTACCTCAGCAGTTGTACGCGTTGCACCGTGCTGCCTGCAGCCGTAACTACCTGCAAAAGATACAACCCCTCCGGGAGGTGGCCAGGCTGCACCGTGTGCTGCTTCCCGGCCACGGGCTCCCGGTAAATGACCTGGCCGGTAAGGGAGATCAGGCACACCTCCTTGATTTCCTTCCCTGACTGTATGTGGATGAATCCGGAGGCAGGATTGGGGTAAACACTGAACAGGGGTTCCGCACCGGGTAAGTTTGCCGCGGTGGCGTCGCCAGGCACCAGCTCAACCCTCAGGGCCACATTGTCGTCCTGCAGATCGGCCGAGCCTTCCAGGGGAATGTATCCCTGCCGCATCACCACAAAATCCCATGCCCTGCCGCTCTCCAGGGGCCGGAAATTGACCAGTCCGTAATGAGGGGTAGTTTTGTTGCCGTGGTGAATCAGGCTCACTTCCGCCCCTTCGACCGGCCGCTGTTCTTCGGCGTCCCATACCTCGATCCGGATCCAGGGCTCATCGTCCAGGGGCGGGCTTTCGTGAAGCACCCCGTCGCGGACAAACCAGTGGTGCCAGTGGCCTCCATGCCCGTTGATCCAGTCGGCCAGGTCGAACCAACGGCTTCCCTGGCGGTCGCCCTTGACCCTGTATACCATCAGCCCGCGGGCATCGCGGTCCCAGTGCAGTGGTTTGCCGCTCTCAGCTGTTTCGGGCGGGCCCCCATAGGCCTGTAAAAAGTAGGCATAGTCGTCGTAGGCAGGATCGCCGAACACCCTGGCCCGGCCCTGCCCGTCGACTGCTACGGCGGTGTATTCATTGGCGGCAATGCCCCTGGCCGGCATATCCCAGTCGGCCACCATCCGGGCCAGAAAACCCACATGCCGGCCTTTGCGGCCCATGTCGTCGCCCTGGATCCGGTTGTAATGGGTGTCGGTTACCGTATATTCCATCAGGGGGATGTCGAGGAAATCCCGTTCCAGCATCATGCGCCAGTGATAGGGGTCGGACAGGGCCTCGGACGACCACACGGTATTGTTTTCGGCCGAAAACACCACCTGCCCCAGAACGGCCATCCCGGCGCTGGTGCCCCCGATGGTGATCTTTTTCCTGTTCGCCAGCTCGTTTAAGGTGGCCTGCAGCCGGGTGCCCCGCCAGTGATCGACATAGTTCCACTGGTTGCCCCCGGCAATGAACACCACCTCGGCATGTTTTACGATGTCGAGCACCTGGTCGCTGTTGGCATGTTCGGTCGACTGGATTACGATGGAGGTTACCGAGTTTACCTCAACGCCCAGAGCAGAATACAGGTAGTTGTTGTATCCGTCCGACCCCCCGGCCCTCAGCACCACCACATCGCCGCCATCGGCCCTTTCAAGCATCCACCGCATCGCGTCGTTGTTGTCGGTGGCACCCCCGGCCAGCAACAGGCCGGGCTGATGGGCGGTCTCGACCGGCTGTGTGCTTCCGGTGCGGTAAATGGCCTGGGCCACGGTCTTTTCAAACGAAAACGACAAGGATGCCGCAAGAAGAAAAAAAATGTTCAAAATTCGGTACATGGGCGCAAAGGGTTTAACGATCGGGGCGGTTAACAAAAATAATAAAATATGCCGGCCGGCCACCCCTTTTTTATAACCCGGGGTTTTACTAACTTAGCGAACAACGCATTCTTTTTACGATTTTTTTCACCAAAAACAACCAACATATGAAAAAACTTGTACACTTTTTACTTGTTTTACTGACAGCATGTGTATTTCTGGGCACAGCCCGGGTGTCGGCCCAGGCCACCGGGCTGCCCTTTGCCGAGGACTTCGAGGGGTATGAAGACCACGAAGACTTCCTGGCCACAAGCGGCTGGACCACCATCGACCACGACGGCGACGGACACAACTGGTTCCTGCATTACGACAGCACCGACGATCAGAACGTCATGGTTTCCCGCTCGTGGGAAAGCGATGAGGGCGCCCTGACCCCCGAGAACTACCTGGTGACGCCCCTTCTTGCCTTACCGGTGCCTGAAAACGGTTGGCAGGTCGTGCTGAGCTTCCATGTAGCTGCAGCAAGCAGCAATTATTACGAAGAGCACTACAAGGTGGTCGTATCTGCTACCGGCAATGAAGCCGCCGATTTCGACGACGACCACATCGTGCACGAAGAAACCCTTACCACAGGCGAGGGTGGGTGGAACTACGCCGAACGGACCATCGACCTCGCCCGGTATGCCGGACAGGAAGTATACATCGCCTTCGTCCACTACAACAGCACCAACCAGGACAGGCTGCTGATCAACAACGTAGCCGTGGAGGTCAAAATGCCTCCCGGACTCGGGCTGCCTTTTGCCGATGACTTCGAGGGGTATGAGGACCACGAAGACTTCCTGGCCACAAGCGGCTGGACCACCATCGACCACGACGGCGACGGCCACAACTGGTTCCTGCATTACGACAGCGCAGACGATCAGAACATCATGGTATCCCGCTCGTGGGAAAGCGATGAGGGCGCCCTGACCCCCGAAAACTACCTGGTGACCCCAAGGTTGCGGCTGCCCGCCCTGGAAGCCGGTTCAACCATCGTTTTGAGTTACGATGTGGCCGCATCGGGCAGTACGTTTTTCGAGGAGCACTACAAGGTGGTGGTGTCGGCAGCCGGCAACGAAGCCGGGAATTTTGAGGACGAGCACATCGTATTCGAAGAAACCCTCACCGAAAGCGAAGGGGGGTGGAACTACGCCAAAAGGGAGGTGGTGCTCACCGATTACAGCGGACAGGACATTTTTATCGCCTTTGTGCATTACGACTGCACCGATCAGGGACGGCTGCTGATCAACAACGTGGCCGTGGAGATGATCGAGGCAGAAGATCACGATCTGCCTTTTGCAGAAAACTTTGAAGCCTACGAGAATACCGCGGACTTTCTGGAAAACAGCGGCTGGACCACCATCGATGCCGACGGCGACGGAGAAAACTGGTACCTGGAGGTGGGCGACGAAATGAAGGTAATGGCTTCCGCTTCGTGGGATTGGGAGCCGCTGGAGCCCGAAAACTGGCTGATCACCCCCCAGATCCGCCTTCCCGAAATTATCGGCGAGGGATACCTCCTCCTGGCGTACGATATTGCCGCTACGGGAAACAATTTTTATGAAGAACGCTACAAAATAGTGGTTTCCACTACCGGCAACCAGCTCGGCGACTTCGACGACAACCACATCGTATTCGAAGAAACCCTCACCGAGGCCGAGCGGGGACGTCGCTGGGCGCGGCGCCACATCGATTTGAACGCATATGCCGGCGAAGCCGTATACCTTGCCTTTGTGCACTATAACACTACCGACCAAGACCGGCTGGTGCTGAACAATGTGGACCTGGCCTTTGTAAACAGCGCCACGGTCTATCCCTCTGTATTGTCCTTTAACCCCATTGTGCCCGAAGATGTAAGCACCAACATCACCTGGTTCGGGGCCACCGAAGTCGTGGGCGTACACCGTGGGGAGTTGCAGCTGGAAGAAGGCACCGATTATTTTGTGGAGGCCATCGACGACGACAGCTCCGAACTGACCCTGATGGCTGGTTATTTTGCAGGGGAAGAAGAAGGGGATGTGGTTTTTGACATCGTGTTCGACGCCGGCAGCAATGTACCGCTGACGGTCTCTGTCGGGGCGAGCCCCGAAGCCGCCATCATCGAAGAGGACCTGGTCGACTTTGATCCTCAGGAGCCTGGAGATGTGGCTGTGGAGATTGTATGGAACAGTGCCACCGAAGTGGTTTCGGTGTCCCTGGGCGGGGAGGCCCTCGACCTGGATCATTATGAGGTGGACGAAGACCTGCTGACCATTTTTGCCGCCTATTTTGACGACAAGGATCCCGGATACCTCATCCTTGAGGTGGGCTTCGACCTGGGCGCCGACGCCAGCTTTATTGTGAGGGTGTTTGACCACAGCATCCTCGAGCTGCCCTTCGAGGAATCCTTTACCGGATTGGAGGCCCTTGGTCCCGCCACCCCCGAAGGATGGCTGCCAAACGGATGGAGGGCCATCGATGCCAACCAGGACGGGTACAACTGGTATTATGTGCCCATTGTGAGCGACGGGGAGGGGGTCTATGGCCGTATGCAGTCCAGGTCGGCCGTCCAGGACGAAACCGGGCAGTGGCAGGAACTTACTCCAGACAACTGGCTGATCACTCCCGAGATACAACTGGACCCCATCACGGCCGAAGGTCAGGAGATCGAGCTCACCTTCAGGGTTGCCTCTGGTGCGTCCACGCCCTCGTACAGGCAGGAACATTACAGCGTCATGATCTCCTATACCGGCCTTGACACCGACGATTTCGTTGAGATCTTCAGCGAGACGATCTCTCAAGACCACCCTCAGAACGAATTGCTCGAAAGAGAGGTGGAGCTGAGCTTCTACGAAGGACAAACGGTGCACATCGCATTTCGCCACCATAATGTGGCCGACATGGACCGGCTGTTGCTGTCGCATGTAACGATCGAAATGCACGGGGTTGACGACACCGGCATCCGCGACACCGACCTGGTCAACCTGCTGGTATACCCCAACCCGGCCAGGGAACAGCTTTCTGTGCAGTCCGATTTTCCCATACAGGAGATCAGCCTGTGGGGCATTTTAGGCAATGTGGTGTACCGCAACAACCCCAACGCTGACCAACACATTATCCAGCTCGGCAGCCTGCCCGAAGGAAATTACATCCTCAGGGCCGTAACCGGACAGGGAACGGTAGTCCGCAGGATACAGGTGCTGCGATAGGCGAGGGAGGAAGGAACGAAGGAGGTAGAAGGTAGAGGGTAGAAGATAGAAGGTAGATTTTGGCTTTTGGCTTTTGGCTATTGGCTCTTGGCAATTGGGTTTCTATCTTCTATCTTCTATCTTCTGTCTTCTGTCTTCCGTCTTCTGACTTCTGTCTTCTACCTTCCACCTTCCACCTTCCACCTTCCACCTTCCACCTTCCACCTTCTACCTTCTACCTACTACTTACTACCTACTACCTTCTACCTACTACCTACTACCTTACTTCCTCCGTTCACACATTTTTTCATTATGTTTGCCCAACATTTTCAAAAAGCAAACAACCAACATATAATCTACACCATCATGAAAGAACAAGAATACATGCTCAATCCCAATCCCCTGATACGTCATTTGCAGAAACCCCCGGCGAAGTTTACCAAATCCGACATCATCAGCTTTATCGAAGAAAACGTGATCGAGATGGTGAATTTCCGGTACGTGGGCGGCGATGGCAGGCTCAAGGCCCTGAACTTCGCCATTCAGAACAGGGAACACCTCGAAAACATCCTGTCGACCGGCGAGCGCGTAGACGGCAGCAGCCTCTTCACCTTTCTGGAAGCGGGTTCGTCCGACCTGTATGTGGTGCCTCGTTTCCGGACCGCATTTTTAAACCCCTTTTCGGAAGTGCCGGCCCTCGACATCCTGTGCACGTATTACGACAAAGACGGCACCCCCCTCGAAAGCGCGCCAGAGAACATCATGCGCAAGGCCATCCGTGCCCTGGAAGAAAAAACCGGCTTTTCGATGGAGGTCATGGGAGAGATCGAGTATTATGTGATCAGCGAGAAAGACCCCCTGTACCGCGCCAACGACCAAAGAGCCTATCATGAGTCGGAACCCTTTGTCAAGTGGGAGCAACTGCGCACCGAAGCCATGATGGCCATGGCACAGACCGGCGCCATGATCAAGTATTCGCATTCGGAGGTGGGCAACTTTTCGGACAACGAATACGAATACGAACAAAACGAGGTGGAGTTTCTCCCAACCAGTGTCGAAGAGGCCGCCGATCAGCTCATCATCGCCAAATGGATACTTCGGCAGGTGGGATACAAATACGGGGTCACCGTGAGCTTTGCCCCGAAGATCACCGCAGGCAAGGCAGGAAGCGGCATGCACATTCACATGCGGCCGATGAAGGACGGCAAAAACGTGACCCTCGACAACGGACGCATCAGCGACCCGGCCCGTAAGATCATCGCGGGCATCCTCGACATCGCCCCCTCGCTCTCGGCCTTTGGCAACACCATCCCCACCTCGTATTTTCGCCTGGTCCCCCATCAGGAGGCTCCCACCAATGTATGCTGGGGCGAGCGAAACCGCTCTACCCTGATCCGGGTCCCCCTGGGCTGGGTAGGCGCAGGCGACATGGTACACAAGGAAAACCCCCTGGAGATCCCCTCGGATGTCGACCTCAGCGACAAACAAACCTTCGAGTTCCGCTGCCCCGACGGTTCAGCCGACATCTACCTGCTGATTGCCGGATTGTGCGTGGGCGCCCGCCACGGCCTGGAGATGCCCGGGGCTCTGGAGCTGGCCGAAACCACCTATGTCGACGTGAACATATTCGATGAAAAGCACCGGAGCCGTCAAGAGCAGTTGGCCCAGCTTCCTTACTCCTGCAAAAAAGCAGCCGAATACCTGCGCACCCAGTCGGAAATTTACAGGAAGTACGGAGTCTTCCCCTGTGCCCTGATCGAAGGGGTGGCCAGGCGGCTGGACGAATACCGCGACGAGAACCTCCGGGAGCGCATCAGCAGCGACCACGAGGAAACCATGAAGCTGGTCAGGCGCTTCCTGCATTGCGGATAGCCTCTGCCAGGCTGCCGGCAAGGCGGCTGGCGCCAAAACGCAGCCAGTCTTTATGGAGCCATTCCTGCCCCAGCACCTCCCGTGTGAGCCAGTAATAAGACAGGGCAACCCCGGGGTCGGAAATGCCCCCCGCGGGCTTAATGCCGGCCTTCTGGCCGGTTTTTTTGTAATGATCGGCGATGGCCTCGAGCATCACCAGCATGGCCTCGAGGGTGGCCGCAGGCTGGACCTTGCCCGTTGAGGTCTTGATGAAGTGCCCCCCGGCCCGGAGGGCAATCTCGCTTGCCCGGCGTATGTTGGTCGCTGTTTTCAGCTCGCCGGTCTCGAGAATCACCTTCAGGTGGGCCTGCCCGCAGGCCCGGCGGACGGCGGCAATTTCGTCGAACACCAGGTTGTACTCCCCTTCGAGGAAACTCCCTCTGGAGATTACCATGTCGATCTCCTGGGCGCCTTCTTCAACGGCGTACCTTACTTCGTCTGTTTTGATGCCAATGGGCGACTGCCCGGCAGGAAAGGCCCCGGCCACCGAAGCCACCCTGATGCCGGTACCCTCCAGCTCTTTACGCGCCGTGGCCACCAGGGTGGGATAGACGCAAACGGCCGCCACATCGGGCAATCCAGCGCCGAGCCGGGAAAAAGATTGTGCCTTCTGGCAAAGGTCCCTGACCTTTTGCCGCGTATCGGAACCTTCCAGGGTGGTCAGGTCGATCATCCCAAGGATGTCTTTATAGATTCCTGCCACGTCGATTCCGTGCTCCGGCAAACTACTCCATGCTTTTGCCCTGAGGGCGATTTCCTGATCGTCCAATTCGGGGGTCTTTCCAAAATCTGTCATGGTATTTTTTGGGCAAAGGTAAGGCGAAAGGCCAAATAGTCCAATGGACCGGCAAAAAAACGGGAAGACGGAAGGCAGTAAGTAGTAGGTAGTAGGTAGTAGGTAGTAGGTAGTAGGTAGTAGGTAGGAAGAAGAACGTTGAAAAGTTGAAAAGTTGAAGAGTTGAAAAGTTTAAAAAGCCAAAACCCAACAACCAATAGCCAAAAGCCAACAGCCAAAAGCCAATAGCCAAAAGCCAAAAGCCAAAAGCCAAAACCCAACAGCCAAAAGCCAACAGCCAAAAGCCAAAAGCCAGCATACAGTGAACAACAGGTGGATGGTGGAAATAAAAAATTATGAACATATTGAAAACAAAAAATTGACTGGCAACAAAAATGTTGGTATTATTGTAATACATAGGTCGTCGAAACTGCCTGCACCCTATGTGAGCCGCCGGCGGCCCAGGTGTTTTTACGGCACACCCTAAATACAAGCGTTCATGATACTGTTCCGAAACTGCGAGGTATATGCCCCCGAACCCTTGGGCAAGCTGGATGTTTTGGCCGCAGGCACCCGCATTGTGGCCATGGGGACCCGCATTGACCCTCCCTCCGGCTGGGACATCCGGGTGATCGACGCCGAAGGCCTGCGGATGGTGCCTGGCCTGATCGATTCGCATGTGCATATTGCCGGGGCCGGCGGCGAAGGGGGCCCGGCAAGCCGCACCCCCGGGATACAGCTAAGCCGGCTGCTGGAGGCCGGCGTAACGACGGTGATCGGGTGCCTGGGCACCGACGGAATTACCCGCAGCGTAGCCTCGGTGCTGATGAAGGCCAAAGCACTGCGGCAAGAAGGCGTAAGCGCCTGGATGTACACCGGGGCTTACCAGGTTCCCACCCCCACCATACTGGGCGATCCGGGAAAGGACATCGCCATGATAGAGGAAGTGATCGGCACCGGCGAGATCGCCCTTTCCGACCACCGCTCCTCGTGCCCGGATACCGGAGAGCTGATCAGGCTGACCGCCCAGTCGAGGGTGGGCGGCATGCTGGGCGGCAAGGCCGGGATCGTGAACATCCACATGGGCGATGCCCTCAAGCCTTTTCAGCCGCTGTACGATGCGGTCATGCACAGCGAGCTGTCGCTGAAGCAGTTCCTGCCCACCCACTGCAACCGCAACGATTATATTTTCGAAGACGAAAAAGATTATGGGAAAAAAGGCTATGTAGACCTGACAGCCAGTTCCTATCCTTTCTTTCCCCAATACGAGATCAAGCCCTCCAAAGCCATCAGGGAGCTCCTGAAGGCCGGGGTGCCCCTTGCCCACATCACCATGAGCAGCGACGGCTGCGGTTCCCTGCCCCAGTTCGACGAAGAGGGCAGGCTGGTGCAACTGGAAACAGGTTATCCGAAATCGGTGCTCGATGAGCTCCGCGACGGCGTGATCGAGGAAGGGCTCGGCCTGGAGCAGGCCCTGGCCGTGGCCACCTCCAATGTGGCCTCCATACTGAAGCTGGAATCCAAGGGGCGTTTGGGTGTGGGAAAGGACGCCGACATGGTGCTTCTTGACCCCGACTTCCAGATCGTTCACATGGTAGCCATGGGCCGTCTGTTTGTCGAAAACGGCCGCATGCTCCGCAAGGGCACTTATGAATAAGGAACAAAATGAACAAGAATCTGCTAAAACAACAAACCCATGAAGAAAACTATCTTTTTGCTGTTGCTGATCCTGGTGTGCGTACACGGGCTCAATGCCCAGCAGATCAGGGTAAGCGGGGTGGTCACCTCGGTAGATGAGGGCAATATCTCCCTGCCGGGCGTTACGGTCATGGTTCAAGGCACCGCCAGGGGCACCGTTACCGATATCGAAGGGCGTTACGAGATCGACGTGCTGCCGGCCGACACCCTTATCTTCTCCTTTGTAGGCCTGGTGACCCAAAGGGTGGCGGTAGCGGGACGCAGCAACATCGATGTGGGCCTGAGAGCCGATGTAGCCCAGCTGGGCGAATTCGTGGTAACCGGTTATGGGACCGAATCGCGCCGCCTGATCTCGGGTTCGCTGGGCGTAGTGGGCGAGGATGCCATCCGTGAGTCGACACTGCGCACCATCGACGGGGTATTGCAGGGACGTTCGGCAGGGGTGCAGATAACCCAGAGCTCGGGCACTCCGGGTGCCGCCAATGCCATCCGCATCAGGGGGAGCAGCTCCATTACTGCCGGCAACCAGCCCCTGGTGGTGGTAGACGGCATCCCGGTAACCTCCGGACACTATGGCCAAGTCGGATTTTCAGGACAGCGCATCGACGCCCTTTCCGACATCAACCCCAACGACATCGAGTCGATCACTGTGCTGAAAGATGCCTCCGCTGCCGCCATTTACGGTGCAAGGGCCACCAACGGGGTCATCCTGATCACCACCCGCAGGGGGCGGGAACAAAGGACCCGATTGCGTTTCCAGTCGACCTATGGGGTGCAGGATCTGGAAAACAGGCTGGAGATGCTCAATGCCGAACAATGGCACGAACTCAAGGGAACCACTCCGCCCGACCCGGCTCAAATGGTCGACAACGACTGGCTCAGCCAGGTGCTGCGGACAGCCCCCCAGGCCAATTACGAGTTGTCGGTAAACGGAGGCGACGCCAACACCCAGTTTTTTGTGTCGGGCAACTACTACAAACAAGAGGGTATTTTGCTGGGCACTTCGTTCGAAAGGCTGAGCAGCCGGGTAAACCTCGACCATACCGTGAACGAGAACCTGGACATCGGACTGAACGCCGGGGTGTCGTATTCTCTGAACCACCGGGTGTAGGGCGACCAGTCGCTGAACGCCCCCCTGGCCAACGCGATCGCCAACCCCCCCATCTATCCGGTATTCAGCCCCGATGGATCCTATAACGAAGACGCTCCCTTTGCCAACCCGGTAGCCATTGGCAGGGAGGCCGTCAACGAAGCCCACTCCTACCGCACCCTGGGCAACCTTTTTGCCAACTACCGCATAATGACCAATTTGACCCTGAGCACCAAATGGGGTGTCGACTACCTTAGCCTGAGAGAGCACAGCTACGACCCTGCCACTACCCGACAAGGCGCCAGGTCAAACGGTATTGGCCTCGAAGGGCAGAACAACGTGCTCAATATGGTGGCCAACAACACCCTCAGGTACGCCAATGTGTTTGCCCTCGACCACAATGTGGAACTGCTGGGCGGTTATTCGTTCGAGATGTTCCAGCGGCGGACACAGTTCATACGGGGGGTGGATTTTCCCAATCCCTATTTCCAGTACGTAAGCGAGGCCGGTACCATCTCCAATGCCTCGGCAAACGCCACCGACAGGGGCATGAATTCATTTTTCGGTCAGCTGAGGTACAACTACGACTACCGCTACATCCTTTCGCTGACCGCCCGCTATGACGGCTCCACCCGTTTTGGAACAGCCAATCGCTATGGGTTTTTCCCCGCCGCATCGGTGGCCTGGAGGATGTCGGAAGAAGACTTTTTCAAAGACTGGGAAACCCCGGTCAACGAACTGAGGTGGCGAATAGGCTACGGCATCACCGGCAACGACGGCATCCCCGATTTCGCCTTCCTGTCGCTCTTTGGCGGGGGGGCCAACTACCTTGGGCAGTCGGGTATTTACCCCAGGGGTCTGGCCAATCCCGACCTGAAATGGGAAACTACCTATCAGTTCAATGCAGGCTTCGACCTGGGGATGTACAACGACCGCCTCGAAATAAGCATGGATGTGTACCGCAACCACACCCGAGACCTGCTGTTCAACCGTCCGATAACTTACACCTCGGGCTATGGCAGCATCACCTCCAATATTGGCGAACTCGAAAACAGGGGCCTTGAATTCAGCCTGACCACGGTAAATATCGAGAACCCGCTGTTCCGGTGGACCTCGTCGTTCAACATCATCTTCAACCGCAACGAGATCCTTTCGCTGTATAACGACCAGCCCCTCGACAACATTGGCCGTGGAAGCAACAGCGTCAGGGTGGGCGAGCCCCTGGGCATTTTCTACGGGTACAAAAGCCTGGGGGTAGATCCCTCGACCGGCGACATTGTGTTTGCCGACATCAACGGCGACGGGCAGATCACCGCCGAAGACCGGACAAAGATCGGCGATCCCAACCCCGACTTCACCGGCGGGCTCTCCAACCGGCTGTCGTACCGGAACTTCGAATTGAGTGTATTCCTGCAGTTTTCTTACGGGAACGACATTTTCAACGGCACCAGGATCTATATCGAGTCGATGAAGGGCTCCGACAACCAAACCACCGCCGTGCTCAACCGCTGGCGGCAGCCGGGCGACATCACCGATATTCCGAGGGCCACCGAAACCGATCCCAACAACAACAACAGGATCTCTTCGCGTTTTATCGAAGACGGTTCGTACCTGAGGGTCAAGAACCTTTCGCTGGGCTATACCCTTGGTCCGGAGCTGGCAACCAGGCTCGGAGTTGAAAACGCACAGATCTATATTACCGGCGAAAACCTGCTGACGTTCACCAATTACAGCGGGATGGACCCGGAGGTCAACTATGCCGGACCTTCCGACCTGGTCCTCGGCACCGACTTTTTTACCCATCCCCAGGTAAGGACGGTTTCGCTGGGCATCAACCTGAATCTGTAAAATAACGGTGTATATGCATCCCATACCCACCCGAAAAAAAACCAATGCCATGCACTATTTCCGAATCATCCCCCTATTGCTGGTCGTGGGCCTCGCATCCTGCGATGTGCTCGATGTGGAGCCTTATCACAGCATACCGGCCGACCAGGCCATCACCACCCGGCAGGATGTGCAGCGGGCCATCAACGGCACCTATGCCTCACTACAGTCGGCCGGTTATTATGGCCGCAACTTCCTGGTGGTGCCCGACCTGGCTGCCGACAACCTTGGCTGGACAGGCACCACAGCCGGCTACAACCAGATCGATAACAACAGCATACTGGCCGACAACGTGATTGTCGAAGGCATCTGGAGCAGCATCTACAGAATGATCAGCCGGGCCAACACCGTGATCGCACAGATCCCCCACATCGACGAACTGAGCATGGAGGAGGCCAATGCCTTCCTTGCCGAACTCTACTTTTTGCGGGCGCTCGCCCATTTCGACCTGGTCAGGCTCTTTGGCGATGTGCCCATCCGCACCTCCCCTGTGGGGGCCTCGGATGCCGAACTGAACGTGCCACGCGACCCCGTGGCTAAGGTATATGCCCGCATTTTCGAAGACCTTGAGTTTGCCCTGGCCCACATACCGGAACGCGCTCCCCGGGGGCGTGCATCCAAAGCCTCGGTACTGGCCCTGCAGGCCCGCACCAAACTGTACTACCATTCGGTGAGCCAACAACAGGCCCACCTGTTCGGGGCCGCAGAGGCCGCCACCAGGGTCATCGAGGATTTCGGATTGTCGCTGGCCCCCGATTTTGCCTCTTTGTTCGACGGCAGCGGGCACAACGAATCGGTTTTTGAAGTGGATTTCAATGAGCAGGACCGCAACCGCCTTGCTGAGTATTTTTTCCCCACCAGCCTCAGCGGGCGGCGCGAATTCGCTCCCACCAACAAGCTGTACAACTTTTTCCCGGCCAACGACTTACGCCGCGATGTGTCGATCGGTACCGACGGCACCAATTTTTACGGGCTGAAATATAACGACATTGAAACCGGGGCCGACAACGTGTACGTGATCCGCCTGGCCGAAATGCACCTGATCAGGGCCGAGGCCAATATCGGGATGAACAGCAATATGGAGCTGGTGCGCGACGACGTAAACGCCATCAGGATCAGGGCGGGCCTGCCCGGGGTGATCACGGTCAGCCCCTTCCTGCTCGAGCGGCAGGTGCGGGATATGCGGCAAATGGAGTTTGCCTTTGAGGGGCACCGCTGGTTCGACCTGGTGCGTACCGGGAGGGCCATCGAAGAACTGGAAGGGGTTACCGAGGCCCATCAGACCCTCTTTCCCATTCCGCTGGGCGAATTGCTGACCAACTTCCACGAAGGCATGGTGCAGAACCCGGGTTATTGAGCTGTGCATGGAAGGAAGAAGGTGGAAGGTGGAAGGTAGAAAGAAGAAAGTTGAAGAGTTGAAGAGTTTAAAAGTTTAGAAGACGGAAGACAGAAGACAGAAGACAGAAACTCAAAATCCAACAGCCAACAGCCAAAACCCAACAGCCAACAGCCAATAGCCAAAATCCAACAGCCAACAAAAGACATAAAAAC
>PWJC01000041.1 GCA_003560165.1 Bacteroidales bacterium | reverse complement strand
GATAGTAAGTAGTAGGTAGTAGGTAGTAGGTAGGAAGAAGAAAGTTGAAAAGTTGAAAAGTTGAAAAGTTGAAAAGTTGAAAAGTTGAAAAGTTGAAAAGTTGAAAAGTTGAAAAGTTGAACGGTTTAATAGCTGAAAATTAAACTATTAAACCATTAAACTATTAAACCTGTTGGGATTTCTCCGGGTTGTAAATGTCGCACTACCTGCGAGAAGACGCGAATGAACATTTCATACATTGTATACCTTTTGTCCATTTTTAAATTTTATTAAGACTTTTCTATGGAGCAGGGCATACTTATTGATCAGAAAAATAGGTTATTTAGACGGATGACAAATTGACGTGTTTTTTTTTGTAGTTTACAACAATTACCCGTATTCTATTGTTTTTTTAAAAAAACGACCCTTGTTATGAAGAAATTTCTGCATTTGTTCCTGGCTGCCGTTTTGGGAGGAATGGTCACTGTGGGGATGAACCATTTCCTGTTTACACAAGATGTTGATCGCGGGGTATCGGTAACCATACCCCACCGGTCCGAAGCTGTACCCGCCTCCCTGGTCGGACACCTGAAATCATTGCCTGCGACTTTGCCTGATTTTACTGTGGTGGCTGAGATGACGGTGAATACGGTGGTGCATATTCGCAGTGAATTCAAAGCCCTGGGTCGTCCGCCTCAGGATATTTTCGGCGAACGCGATCTCTTTGATTTCTTTTTCGGGCCCCGCGGCCGCACCCCTGCCCCGCAACGGCCGGCTGTCGGCACAGGCAGCGGGGTGATTGTCAGCCACGACGGCTACATCATCACCAACCATCATGTGGTGGCCAATGCCAGCCTGATTGAGGTGACCCTGAACGACAACCGCACCTATGAAGCCGAGGTCGTGGGCAATGATCCCACCACCGATCTTGCCCTGTTGCGTATCAGGGAAGAAGGGCTCCCCTATATCGAATTTGGCGACTCAGATGCCCTGCTGGTGGGTGAATGGGTCCTTGCCGTTGGCAATCCCTTCAACCTTGCTTCGACGGTCACGGCAGGCATTGTCAGTGCCAAGGGCCGGAATATCAATATACTGACCGAGGACATGGCCATCGAATCCTTTATACAGACCGACGCGGCCGTAAACCGTGGGAACAGCGGCGGTGCCCTGGTGAACACCCACGGTGAGCTGGTGGGGATCAACACGGCCATTGCCTCCACCACAGGCACTTTTGCGGGCTACTCCTTCGCAGTCCCTTCGAATATTGCCCAAAAGGTCATGGAAGACCTGCTGGAATTCGGAGAAGTGCAGCGGGGCCTTCTGGGCGTCGAAATAACCGAGATGACCGGGCGGCGGGCCGAAGAAAAGGGCATGGGAGTTAACCGGGGAGCCTTTGTCGAAAGGGTGCATGAGAACAGCGCCGCTGCCGAAGCCGGTCTGATATCCGGCGATGTGATCACCGGCATCGATCAGGCAACCATCAGGAACCCGGCCGAACTGATTGAGACCGTTGGCCGCAAACGTCCGGGCGACGAGATAGAGATCAGCTATTACCGCAATGGGGAGAGAAAGGAAACAACGGCCGTGTTGAAGAATATTTATGGAGAAGTGGGCAGTGTAAGCCCCGGGCGGACCCACGTGACCGAAATCCTGGGAGCCCGTTTTGAAAGCCTGACCGAAGAGGAACTGGAGAGGCTGAATATCACCCACGGGGTGAGGGTTGTCTCCGTCAGCCGTGGTGCCCTGAGTTCGGCAGGCGTCAGGCGCGGGTTTGTCATCACCCATGTTGGCGGTCAGCAAGTGCATTCACCCCGCGACATCGAACAGATCCTGGCCGGACAAAGCGGAGGGGTGCTGCTGGAAGGTGTCTATCCCGATGGCAGGCGTGGATATTACGGTATCGGGCTTGATTAAACCGGTATTGCTTTTTAACAAATTTATTTGTACTTTTGGGGGCTTTTCACGATGGGGCGCAATTGGCTCCGACAGCCCTAATTATCAAAACCCTATCAGAATATATGCGACAACTAAAAATTTCCAAATCCATCACCAATCGCGATACCGCGTCATTGGACAAATATTTGCAGGAGATTGGAAAAGTTCCTTTGATTTCAGCCGAAGAAGAAGTGCTTCTGGCCCAGCGGATCAAACAGGGAGACCAGGTGGCCCTGGAGAAACTGACCAAGGCCAACCTGAGGTTTGTGGTTTCGGTAGCAAAACAATACCAGAACCAGGGGCTTAGCCTGCCCGACCTGATCAACGAAGGGAACCTCGGACTGATAAAGGCTGCCAAGCGTTTCGACGAAACCAGGGGGTTCAAGTTCATATCCTATGCGGTGTGGTGGATACGCCAGTCCATCCTTCAGGCCCTGGCAGAGCAGTCGCGCATTGTGCGATTGCCACTGAACCAGGTGGGTTCACTGAACAAGATTAAAAAAGAGGCCTCCAGGCTCGAACAGAAATACGAACGTCCGCCTTCGGCCGAAGAGCTTGCAGAAGCCCTGGATGTGCACGAAGACAAGATTACCGAATCTTTCCGGATATCCACCCACCATGTTTCGGTCGACGCCCCCCTTGTGCAGGGCGAAGACGCCAGCCTGCTCGATGTATATATCAACCAGGACTCTCCCAACGCAGACTCCAGTCTGATCCATGAGTCCCTGGCCAGGGAGATACAGCGTTCACTGGCTACCCTTACCGAGAAGGAAAGGGATGTAATCAACCTCTATTTTGGCATTGGCATGAACCACGGGCTCACCCTGGATGAAATCGGTGCCAAGTTCGACCTGACCCGCGAGCGGGTGAGGCAGATCAAGGAAAAGGCGATCCGCCGCCTGAAACACACCTCCAGGAGCAAATTGCTGAAAGCCTACCTGGGGCAGTAAGCGGGCATCGCATTGAACAAAGGCACCTTGTTCAGGGTGCCTTTGCTTTATAGAGGAATAAACAAACGTTATTTTCATTATTCTATCCCACCTATATGAAGACCCTGCACCGGATTACACTGATCGCATTGTTTGCCTTTGGTTTCACACTTTCCCAGCCCGGTTTTGCCAGGGAGATCAAGATACAGGTGGCTGTTACGGGCGATGTGCATGCCCGGCTTTTCCCTTACGACTTCCTGAACGACCGGCCTGCCGCTACCTCCATGGCCAACGTACATTACCTGATGGAGGCCGTCAGGACCAGGCAGGGCAACAACCTCATCCTGCTGGACAACGGCGATCTCCTGCAGGGGACTCCTGCAGCCTATTATGCCAATTTTGTGCAGGAAAGTGACAAAAACCTCTTCGCCAGGGTGATGAACCTGATGAAATACGATGCAGCCACCATCGGGAACCACGATATCGAGGCCGGCCCCCAGGTATACAACCGCCTTGTGGAGGAATTCGATTTTCCATGGCTGGCTGCCAATGTACTCGATAGTGAAACCGGGGAGCCCTATTTCAAGCCCTATACCATCATTACCCGGCAGCGGGTACGCATCGCCGTGCTTGGGCTTACCACAACAGGCGTTCCCAATTGGCTTCCCCCCCACCTTTGGGAGGGCATGGTCTTTCAGGATATGGCAGAGGCTGCCAGTTACTGGGTACCCTATATCCTGGAAAATGAACAGCCCGATGCCCTGATCGGTTTGTTCCATAGCGGGATGGGGCCACTGTATCCCGATCCCTCGGAGTTTCCCCTGGAGAATGCATCGGGTCACGTGGCCAGGACGGTTCCCGGCTTTGACCTGATATTTACAGCCCACGACCACCGGCAGCGTGTGCACACCGTGATCAATCAGGAAGGAGGGGAGGTGCTGTTGCTGGGTGCCGGGCATTTTGCCGAAAACCTGGCAGTGGCCGAACTGAGTTTTACCCGGCTGGGCAGGCGGGATTTTGTCCTGGAAGATGTCAGGGGAGAGATGGTGCCGACCGCCAAGGTGGTGCCAAGCCATACCTTTATCAACACCTTCGAGAAAGATGTGCAGGAGATCATTGCCTTTTCCAATGAAACCATCGGACAGATCACCCGGCCCATGCACTCGATCGAAGCCCTTTTTGGCAGCGCTCCGTTTACCGACCTGGTTCACGAGATCCAGCTCAGGCTCACCGCTGCCGATATCTCCTTTACAGCCCCTCTGGCTTTCGACGAAACCATCCCCGCAGGTCCCCTGCGGATGCGCGATCTCTTCCGTTTGTACGAATACGAAAATTACCTCTACACCATGGAACTATCCGGACAGGAGATAACCGATTACCTGGAGTATTCCTATGGACTGTGGTTTAATGAAATGTCGCACGAAGGCGATCACCTGCTCAATCTTCACCGCGACCAAAGGGGGAGGGTGCCCTCCGACCGCCGTGGGCGGCATGCATTTCGCAATCCTGCCTTTAACTTCGACTCGGCCGCAGGCATCCGTTACCAGGTTGACGTGAGCCGGCCGGTGGGATCAAGGGTCAGTATACTTGAAATGCAGGATGGAGAGGTTTTCGATCCCGCTGCCACCTACAGGGTGGCGATCAATTCGTACCGGGGTTCGGGGGGCGGTGGCCATTTGACCGAAGGTGCCGGCATTGCACGTGAGGCATTGTCAGAACGCATCGTGGCCACCACCGAAAATGACCTGCGATCGGAAATGATCGGATATTTCAGGGAAATGGGCGAGGTGGTGCCCGAAAGCATGGACAACTGGGAGGTAGTGCCCCGCGAATGGAAGGAAAAGGGCAAAAACAAAGACCTTCCTTATCTGCGCCCGTAGCCCCCTGGTACCGGCTAGATGTCTTGCCGCAACCTGAACCTGGCGCGCACGATCTGTTCGTTGCGCTGCACCACCATCGAAATATAGTTGCCTTCCTTTCCCGAAAGCTCATCAAGTATGCTTTCCATATTGAGATAGTGGCGGCCTGTCCGGTTCAGTTCCAGGATCTTGTCTCCCGACTGCAGTCCGGCTTCGTAGCCTGGCGAACCCGGGCGCACATAGTGGATGGTGAAATCCCTGAGATCGGGTCCCCTGGCCATCACCTCAATCCCACTCATGCCGGCGCTGAAGGGCTCGCCATAGAACTGGCTGCGGCTCAGAACCAGTCGTTCTGAGCGATAGTCGATGATCACGTTGAAACGTTTGATGATACCCCCCCCGATGATGCCTTCCCAATCGATCAGCTGACCGTGAAAGGTAAGGAACCTGGCGTCCGGATAGGCGGCCAGCGGTTCGTGGATAGCAATGGCCTCGCCGATCTCCAGTTTTTCAACCCGCCCGTGCTTACCCAGGAGGTTCCCGCTGATCCCCTTGCCCAGATACCCGTCTATTGTCCTGTCGGACAAAAAACTGTATTCGCGGTTCAGGTAGAGGGGGCTGCTGGCGCCGAGGTCGATCAACAGATTGGTGGTGAGCGTGTCGCCGGCTTCGCCCACAATCCGCGACTCCACATAGGGCTTCCCGTCTACCAGCCGGATGGGCACCACCGTACTCCTCCGCCTGATGCGGTAATCGGGATCACGGTATACCCTCATGGTCTGGGTGGGGTAATTGATTTCTACCGGAAAGTGGCGGAAAAAGTCGTGACCGATGATGCCGTACACCGGAAACCCGAATATTTCGGAAAAGGAAAGGATGTCTTCGGGGATGATGATCAGGTTCATATTGCGACCGGTAATCCCCCGCATCCGGATCTCCACTCCTGTGGCAAGGGCCGCCTGGACAGTGCCCTCTCCTCCCAAACCATACAGAAGTATGGTTTCCTCGATATTCAGGTCGAGCAGGTGGGTGATGATGGGCTCGGTGAGTATGGTGGTTTTTACACCGGTGTCGAGAATGAAGTACAGGGGGCCGGCACCGTTGATATAAAGGGGAACCACCGCCAGGTTGTTCCTCACCTCGATGGGCAGGTTAATGAATCGCCTGTTGCGGTCGAAGGCAAAGCCCGAATCCTCCTGGCCGGTGCCTGCATGGGGCAGAAAAACCAGGAATGTGAGAAAAATTGGTATAAAGCGAATGCTCAGGTAGTTCATTATGTATTAATAACAAAAATTTGGCCAAAATGTCTGCCGGTGACGAAAATATTTTATCCGGGCAGACGCGGACCGGTTGTAATCAGGCATTCCTCAGGATGGCGGCGTTGATGTTTTTGGCAAGAGAGGGCCCGTAATAGACAAAGCCGGTATAGACCTGGACCAGGCTGGCTCCCGCTGCCAGCTTTTCAAGGGCATCTTTGGGCGTAAGGATCCCACCCACCCCCACAATGGGGATCTGCCCCTTGCCTTTTTCGTGCAGATAGGCAATGGTATGGGTTGACTTATCCCTGAGGGGCCTGCCGCTCAATCCTCCCTTGCCGATCCTTTTGACCTTTTCGGGAGTTGCCGTCAGGCCTTCGCGGCGGGTTGAGGTATTGGTAGCAACGATCCCATCCAGCCCTGTTTTCCGGACCAGCCCGATCACATCGTCAAGCTGGGAATGGTTCAGGTCGGGCGATATTTTCAGCAGTACGGGCTTTCTTTTGGGTTTCTGGCGGTTGATGCGCTGAATAGCATTCAGCAACTCCAGCAGGCCCTCCTTGTCCTGCAGGGCCTGGAGCCCTGCTATGTTCGGGCAGCTGACATTGACCGTAAAATAATCGACCAGTTCAAACAAGGCCTCGAAACAACGGCAATAATCGGCAATGGCCTCTTCGGCGGGGGTCTGGGTGTTCTTTCCGATATTGCCTCCGACAATCAGCTTGTTGTTTCGGCGTTTGAGTTTCCGCACAAAGGTTTTCAGGCCCTTGTTGTTGAACCCCATGCGGTTGATCAGGGCCTGGTCTTCGGGCAGGCGGAACAGCCGGGGTTTGGGGTTCCCTTTCTGTCCCAGGGGGGTTACCGTGCCCACCTCCACATGCCCGAATCCGAAACAGGACAGGGCCCCATACAGCCCGGCTTCCTTGTCGAAGCCTGCGGCAACGCCCACCGGGTTGGAGAAGCGGATGCCAAATACCTCCCTTTCAAGCCGGGGATCATTCAGCCGGTAAAGCCGGCGGCAAAGCCAGGCTGCGCCGGGGAAAAATAACAGGCCCTTCAAAAGGCAGGACACCCTGTGGTGTACCCATTCGGGAGGGAATAAGAACAGAAGGGGCCGTATAAGGCGTGGGTATATCCTGGGCATGCTTTTGGGGTAGTTGTCCGGGCTCAGGATTTGGGTTTGCCTTTGCCTGGCTGCACTTTTTTGTGTTGCTGCCCTGTTTTTGCTGAGGTCCCGGCCCCGGCAGACGGGCTTTCGGCTTGTCCTTTTCCCTTGCCGGATTCTTCTTTTTCCTCTTCTGTTTCCTCTTCTACTTTTTCGGGCTTGCTGATCAGGCCTTTTTCGAGCAACAGATTGTACCAGCTGAACACCTTTTTAATGTCGGAAACATACACCCTGTCTTTATCGTAAGAGGGGAGAATCTCTTCGAATTTTGACTTCAGCTGCTCCCGGGAGGCGGTGGCGGGGTCGATGCCGGGTTGCCCCGAAGTGGCCTCATGGATCTTCCAGAACACTTCTTTCAGAGGAATTTCCCCTTCGGTCGAAAAGATGCTGATGTCGCCCAGCGAACTGGAACGCTCGGTGGTGAATACGGGCATTTTCCGGCCGTCTTCAAGCGACTCGACAATGAGGCCGTTGCGGGTTTGGGAAACCACTTTGTAGAGGCCTTTTTTGCCCGGGATGGTGAGGATATGGCTCAAATCGGGTTTTTCTGTCTTCTCTTCCATGGAATGGCTAGGGATTTAATGTTTGTCTGCCTGTAAAAATACGATTAAATTAAAAAACAGCCCTCAGGAAAAAAGTTGCAGTCCGTGGAGCTTATTATAGATACCGTTCAGTTTCAGCAACTCATTGTGGGTGCCCGTTTCAACGATGCGCCCCTCGTGCATTACGCAGATCAGGTCGGCGTGAACAATGGTCGACAGGCGGTGTGCGATCACAATGGACGTGCGGTTTTGCATGACGTTGGTCAGGGCCTGCTGCACCAGTTTTTCCGATTCGGTATCCAGCGACGAAGTAGCTTCGTCGAGTATCAGGATGGGTGGGTTTTTGAGCACGGCCCTGGCAATGCTGATGCGCTGGCGTTGACCCCCCGACATTTTTCCGCCCCTGTCGCCCACATTGGTGTGATAGCCCAGCGGACTTTCCATGATAAAGTCGTGTGCATTGGCGATCATGGCTGCCTTGATGACATCTTCCTGGCTGGCCCCTGCCTCTCCAAAAGCGATGTTGTTGAAAAAAGTGTCGTTAAACAGTATGGGTTCCTGATTTACATTGCCCATCAGCGAACGCAGGTCTTTTATCCGTATATCGGCCAGGGGGATACCGTCGATGCGGATCTCTCCTTCCTCTACATCATAGAAGCGGGGAATGAGGTCGACAAAAGTCGATTTGCCGGCTCCCGATTGTCCGACCAGGGCCACCCTTTGACCTTTGCGGATACGAATATTGATGTTTTTGAGTACATAATTGTCTTCATACCGGAAACTCACTCCCTCAAACACGATGTCTGAAGTGAAATCCTTTTTCGGGATGGCGTTGGACGAATCCCTGATGGTGACCTCTGCACTCAGCAGCTTATCGATGCGTTCTGCCGAAGCCATGCCTTTTTGTATGTCGTACCATGCTTTGGAGAAATATTTGGCTGGTTGGATGATCTGCGAAAAGATAGCCAGGTAACCAACAAATGCCTCAGGCGACAGGGACGACCCGCCCGAAAGCACCAGCGATCCTCCGTACATCAGGATGATGATGAACACCGTGGTACCCAGGAATTCGCTCAGGGGAGATGCCAAATCCTGACGGCGGTACAACTTGTTCATGATGCGGGTGTACAGGCTGTTCAGGCTGCGGAATTGCCTCTGCATTTTCTCTTCGGCGTTGAAGGCCTTGATAATGCGCAGACCCGTCAGGGTCTCTTCCATTACCGAGAGCAGGATCCCCATCTTTCCCTGGCCTTTGAGTGCGGTTGGCTTCAGCGTCCTGGCAATCCGGCCAATAACATAGCCGGCCAGGGGAAGCAGCACCAGGACAAACAGGGTAAGCTGGGGGCTCATCAGCAACAACCACCCCATGTAGACGATGATGGTCATGGGATCGCGCAGCAACATGGAAAACGAATGGATCACCGTGGTCTCGATCTGCTGCACGTCGTTAGTCATCCTTGAGATGAGGTCGCCCTTCCTGCCCTGCGAATAATAAGCCAGGGGCAGATCAAGGGTTTTGTCGTAAATGTCGTTGCGGATGTCCCTGACCACCCCGTTGCGAACCGGGGCCAGGTTGTACAATGCCAGGTACCTGAAGCCGTTTTTCAGCAAACTGGTAAGCACCACCAGCATGCTGATGGAAATCAGGGCACCGACCTCCCCGTAGCGGTTGATGATCAGGGTCAGGTAATAATAGAAATTGTTGATGATCACCTGGAAGTCGAGCCTGAACACCATGAGTTGGTAAGTTTCCTCATGGGTGGCGAACAAAATGCTCACAAAGGGAATCAGCATATTGAGGGTGAACAGCGAGAACACCACCGACAGGAGGTTGAACACGACATTCAATGCCAGCCGGCTCCAGTATGGAATGACATAGACAAGTATCTTCTTGAAGTTCTCCATGGGTGGTGACTGGCTCAGTCGATACGTGGGGGAATGATGCCGGTATAATTAAAAGGGGTGATCTGTTTCAACCTTTCTTTTTGCCCGGGGGCAATAGTCAGCCCGTCGATAAAACGCTGCAATTCTTCTTTTGTGACGGCCTTGCGTTGCCGTGTCAGCTTCTTGAGGGCCTCATAGGGTTCGGGGTAGTCCAGGCTTCGGAGGATGCTTTGAATGGCCTCGGCCACCACCACCATATTGCCTTCGAGGTCGCTGTCGATATTTTCCCGGTTCAGGCTGAGCTTGCCCAGGCCCCTTGAGGTGGCTTTCAGGGCAATCAGCAGGTGAGCGAGCGGGAGGCCGATGTTGCGCAGCACCGTTGAATCCGACAGGTCGCGCTGAAGCCGGCTTATGGGAAGCTTTTCAGACAAATGCCCCAACAGGGCGATAGCCAGGCCGGCATTGCCCTCGGCATTTTCAAAATCGATGGGATTCACTTTGTGCGGCATGGCCGATGAACCCACCTCACCGGCAACGATTTTCTGTTTGAAATAATCCAGGGATATATAGGTCCAGCAGTCCCTCACCAGGTCAATCAGGATGGTGGCAATGCGCCTGAGGCAGTCGAAAATGGCAGCCAGCTGGTCGTAGTGGTCAATTTGGGTGGTCACCTGTGAGCGTTCCAGGCCCAGTGAGGCCACAAAGCGGTTGGCGAAGCCTGACCAGTCGATGTCCGGAAAGGTCACCCGGTGGGCGTTGAAGTTGCCTGTGGCACCCCCGAATTTGGCAGGGTAGGGAAGGGAAGAGAGTTGCCTCAGCTGGATAGAAAGGCGGTTGTGAAAAACCATGATCTCCTTGCCCACGGTGGTGGGGGAGGCGGGTTGCCCATGCGTTCTGGCCAGCATGGGTATTTCCAGCCAGTCGTTGGCCAGGGTGCGCAGGGCATCCATCAGCTGTTCAAAGGCAGGCTGCATAACCCCCGACATGGCTTCCTTCAGCGAAAGGGGGATGGCGGTATTGTTGATGTCCTGCGAAGTCAGACCAAAATGGACATATTCCTTGTACTTGCCGTACCCTATTTTTTCAAAGGCCTCTTTAATGAAATATTCCACAGCCTTGATGTCGTGCCTGGTGGTTTGCTCGATCGCTTTGATCTGACGGGCATCCGAACGGGTGAACTTCCGGTAGAGATCCCTCATTTTTTCGTGTCCGGGTCCGTCAGGTCCCGACAGGGCAGGCAGGGGGAGTTGGCAAAGGGCGATGAAGTATTCAATTTCCGACAGAATGCGGTAACGGATCAGGGCCTCCTCCGAGAAGAAAGCCGACAGGGGGGCCGTGATCTTGTGGTAACGGCCGTCGACGGGGCTGATGCAGGAAAGGGGGTCCATGGCGTTGGTTTTCAGAATGGGAACCTGGGCTTATTTTTTCCGCTTTTTCTTCTGGGCTTCCTGTTGCTTGGCCAGCTCTTCCATGCGTTTCTGCCATTTGGATTTCTTCACCGGTTTTTTCTTGTTCTCCTCGATTTTTGCATGCAGGGCATCTTCGTCGATCACCTTGCGGAACAGGAACATCTGCCCGAAAGTGATTACGTTGGCCAGGAAGTAGTAATAACTGAGTCCCGATGCAAAATTGTTGAATATGCCCAGCAGCATGATGGGCATAAAATACATCATGGTCTTCATCCCGGGCATTTGGCTGCTTGAAGCCATCATCTGGGAGTTCATGTGGGTGTACAATACCATGGAGGCAGCCATCAGCAGGGTGAACAGGCTGACGTGGTCGCCATAGAAGGGAATGGTAAAGGGCAGATCAAGGATGGAATCGTAGGAAGAAAGGTCGTCGGCCCAGAGAAAAGCCTCCTGCCGGAGTTCGATCGACGCCGGGAAAAACCGGAACAATGCCAGCAATATCGGAAGCTGCAGCAGCATCGGTATGCATCCCGACATGGGGTTGACCCCGGCCTTTTTGTAGAGGCTCATGGTGGCCTGCTGCTTTTTCATGGCATCTTCCTTCTTGGGGAACTTCTTTCCCAGTTCCTCGATCTCCGGCTTGAGCAGCCGCATCTTGGCCTGCGACAGATAGGTCTTGTAGGCAACGGGCAGCAATACGATCTTCAGCAGCAGGGTCAGTATCAGGATGATGATGCCATAGTTGAGATTGTATCCGTCGAGGAAGTTGAAGATGGGGATTACCGCGAAGCGGTTGATCCACGACATCAGGAAGAAACTCCATCCCAGGGGGATCTGCCGTTCCAGTTCCAGGTTGTAGGCGCTCATTTTGTTGTAGGAGTTCGGGCCCAGGTACCAGCGCATGGGGTACACGTTGTTGCTGCGTGCATCGTAAGCCAGGTTGATGGAGGCTGTCAGGGACTTCAAAAAACCGGTTTCTCCTTCCGGCGCAGTGATGCTGGCAATGTCGGCATTGGTGAAGCCATCCTCGGAGATTAGCACCGAAGAGAAAAACTGCTGTTTGAAGGAGATCCATTGCACGCTGGTTGTCAGCCTCTCGGAGCCGTCTCTGGTTGGCCGTATACGCGATACCTCGTCGTGAAGGTATTTGTAGTATACGGTCGTGTTGTTCTGTTCGTTTTCGCGGTTCTTCTCCTGCCGGGGCAACTTTGCCTGCCAGTCGAGGTTCAGGAAGGTGGTATTGGCTGCTATGGCATCGCGGGTACCGATGAAGCTGACATCGAAATCCAGCATATGGCCCTGTCCGGGTATGCCGTAGGCATATTCGATATAGCTGGGCTGTTCGGGGGTATGCAGGTCGCTGTAGGCCCGCATGGTGAATTCCATCCGGCTGTCTCCCGATACCATGGTTTCTCTTCCCCCGGTAAAAGGCCTGCCGTTCAGGTAGGGGGTAAAGTACAGCTCCCTGGTGGAGATATTCCTGTTGCCCGAAAAAAAGTTGAAGGCAAATTGCTCATGCTCACCTGTAAACAGCAATAATGGCCGTCCGTCGAAAGTTTTGTAGTCCTTAAGCCCGGCCGAGAAGATATGTCCGCCCCTTTTGCTGATCTGAAGCCTTAATGCCTCGTTTTCAAGTACAATAAAATCTGCTTCGCCCAGGGCGGCAGCAGAAAAATAGCCCATGCGTTCCGCCAGGCGCCCTCTTTGCAGCGAATCAAGGTCGATGGTGTCGGCTGCCGGGGTCTCGAGCAGCAAATCTGCAGCCGGACTTGCCGGATGTTGGGCGGTCGGGGGTTTGGCAGGGGTTTCCGCTTCGGCCAGGGTGCGTCTGGCCTCGGCAATGCTGTCCTGTATCCTCCGGGCCTCCAGCCTTTCCTCTTCCGAAGGTGCCATCCAGATGCTGTAACCAAAAAGGACGACGGCTATCAAAACCAAACCGATTATATTGTCTCTCGTCATCTGCTACTGTGTTTTTATAGGACTGCAAAGATAGGCTAAATGAGCCAAATGCCTTATATGGGGAAGGCAGTTTTTTATTGCCGCTTCTCCCTGGCCCCGGAGCGTGGATGTAAAAAAATCAGGCTGTATGCTTCGATGCAGCATTTACGAAATCGGAAAACAATGGATGGGGTGCTAAAACGGTGCTTTTGTATTCGGGATGTAACTGCACACCGACAAACCACGGATGACTGCTGAGTTCGGCAATCTCTACCAGGGCCGACGGGGGGTTTGTCCCGGAGGCCTTCATGCCGTGTTTTTCAAAAAGGGGCAGGTATTTGTTGTTGAATTCGTACCTGTGGCGGTGACGTTCGAAAATATGCTCCTTTTGATAGATGGCATAGGCCATTGACCCTTTGTCGAGGGTGCAGGGATAGGCGCCGAGCCGCATGGTGCCTCCCTTGAGCTGGGTCTGTTTTTGTTCCTGCATGATGTCGATTACCGGGTGGGGGGTGTTGGGATCCATTTCGGTCGAATGGGCCAGCGGCAGATCCAGTACATTGCGGGCAAACTCGATTATGGCGCACTGCATGCCGAGGCAGATGCCAAAAAACGGGATCCGGTGCTCCCTGACGTAACGGATGGAGGTAATCTTCCCTTCGATGCCGCGGTCGCCGAATCCGGGCGCCACGATCAGTCCGCTGAGCCCCTCGAGCTTTTCTCCCACGTTGGCCTGGTCGATCCCTTCCGAATGGATCAGTTTCAATTGCACCCTGCAGTCGTTGACCGTGCCTGCATGGATCAGCGACTCAATGATGGATTTGTACGAATCAACCAGTTCCACGTATTTACCGACCAATCCGATGTTCACTGTTTTGGCCGGTGACTCCAGTTTGCGGATGAATTCCTCCCACTGCCCCATATCGGGCATAGGGGTGGTTGGCATCTTCATTTTTTTCAGCACCACCATGTCCAGGCGTTCTTCCTGCATCAGCAGGGGTACCTTGTAGATGCTGCTGGTATCGATCGACTCAATGACCGAAGTGGCATCGATATTGCAAAACAGGGCGATCTTGTTTCGGATAGTCTGATTCAGGTGTTTTTCGGTACGGCAGACCAGGATATCGGGCTGTACCCCGTATTCGAGCATCATTTTTACAGAATGCTGTGTGGGCTTTGTTTTCAGCTCCCTGGCAGCACTCAGGTAGGGAACCAGGGTAAGATGGATGGCCAGGCAGCGCCTTCCCATTTCCCATTTAAGCTGCCTGATGGCCTCGATATAGGGAAGCGATTCAATGTCGCCCACAGTGCCGCCGATCTCGGTGATCACAAAGTCGTACGCCCCGTTCTCGCCCAGCAACTGAATGCGGTGCTTGATCTCGTCGGTGATGTGGGGGATGACCTGCACGGTCTCACCCAGGTAGTCGCCCCTTCTTTCCTTTTCAATGACCGACTGGTAAATGCGGCCGGTAGTCACATTGTTTGCCTGTGAGGTATGCACATTCAAAAACCGCTCATAATGTCCGAGGTCGAGGTCGGTTTCGGCCCCGTCTTCGGTTACAAAGCATTCTCCGTGTTCGTACGGGTTGAGGGTGCCCGGGTCGATGTTGATGTAGGGGTCCAGTTTCTGGATGGTGACCGTATATCCCCTGGCTTGCAGTAGCTTGGCAAGGGATGCGGAAATGATGCCCTTGCCAAGGGAGGAGGCAACGCCGCCGGTTACAAAAATATACCTGGGGTTTTGGGTTGGGCCTTCCATCTTGATTGCCGTGTGTTAACTTCCGGATTTTCGATTAAGAAAATGCGAAAGTAACAAAAGATTGACAAAAAACCCGCCCTAATCCCTTTTTTGTGACCTGGGATCCTTCATCTTGGTTTTTCTGGCTGTGCTTTTGCCGGGAGGGATCAGGTTCTCGTCGCTGTGTTTCCTGATGGTCTTTTTCCTCTCCAGCACCTTGTCGTTTGCGGTGTCGATCCTTTCTTCGATGATGATGTCTTCGGTCTCTTCCATCTCCTTTGGCCAGAAGTCGCAGCCACCGGTTTTCCGGATCAGGAAATACCCCCCTGCCAGGGCCAGCATAATGGCGGCGATGCCCAGGATCTCAGCACCCGAGTACAGGGCAAAGTCCATAACAATGATCTTCCGGGCAATGGCGATGATGGCCACCAGCATGACCACCTCCACATGGATCACATGTTCTCTGAAGTATACCTTGATGGTGTCGAGCAGCTCAATCCCGATCACCACCAGCAGAAATACCCCAAATACATTCATCAGGTTATCCAGGTTGATGATGAAGTGATCTTCGCCGGTATCGATGACGGCCGTTGCCAGTACGTGCCCAAGCTCAATGGTGGCAGCAATGAGCAATATCGACATCATGGCGATCAGGGCCTTGATGATGGACACTTCGATGGTCTGAATGGCTCTTTTGAGTTTAGGGGGGGTGCTGTCCTTGGAAGGCATGGGAAAGGTTTTTGATAGCTGTTTAATTGCCCACTCAAGTTAAACATATTTTTTCGTGTAGCCAATTCTCCGGCCGGTCGGCAGGAAAAAAAACGGACCGGCTACAGGGGGAACTTCCCCCCGGCAGCCGGTCCGCCAGGCCGGGCCGGATTGATTTAGTTCAGTTCAAAAAGGAGCTCTTCTTCGGTTTCAGTTACCCTGAGCAGCAGCAACAGCTGCTGCAGTGTGAGCAGGTTCTTTGGTTCTGCCTTGTCCGGACAGATCCTGACCAGGATCTCTTCCGGGAGGGTTACGCCGGCTTCTGCCTCTTCATGAAAGGCCATTTCCAGTTTTTCGCCCCGCAGGGTCTCAAAGACCAGGATGGATAAATCGCCCGAATGATGGCCAAAGGCGGGAGCTGCACTTATGCCGGCTGCCAGAATAATAAATGTCAGTATTCTTTTCATTGTTTTATGTGTTTATGTGGTGTGACAAGGAAGGTATAAAATTAAACCGGATTAAATAAAAATAAGATCCCGGACAACATCTTCTTTCTGTGGTAAATGGATTTTTTTAAAAAGTTGGATTGCCTGTTCCGGAGCATATAATACAAACCGGAGGGCAAAAGGTTCAGTTACCGGGAAGAAACAACCCCTTGTTGTTTGTCCCGGGGCTTTTGGAGAAAGGAATAATGGAGAAAACTTTCTGTAATAAAATGGATACCTTTGCTCTTTTCTGATGCAACCCCCGGTATGGGCAGAGGTTTTAACACAGTCGGCCTGAGAAATGCCACCCTTTTGCTTGGGAGTACGCTAACGGTTATGGCCGGGGCCATCATTGCGCCCGCCCTGCCCGAAATCAGCCGTGAATTTGCCCATCTGCCAAGGGCCGAATTGCTGAGCAAGCTCATTCTGACCCTGCCGGCCTTGTTTATTGCCCTGATGGCTCCCCTTGCCGGGGCCATTGTCGATTATTCAGGCCGCCGCAGAGTGCTGCTGGCTTCTTTTCTGTTGTATGCGCTGGCCGGCACCACCGGTGTCTGGCTGCCGGGCATTTACCTCATACTGGTGGGCCGGGCCCTGCTGGGTGTGGCCGTTGGGGCGATGATGACCTCCATCGTTACCCTGATCGGCGATTATTACCAGGACAAGGCACGCAGCCGGCTGATGGGATACCAGGCGGCCTTTGCCTCAACAGGGGGGCTCGTTTTCATTACCACGGGAGGGCTGCTTGCCGATGTGCACTGGAGGTATCCTTTTTGGATCTATGCGGTCGCCCTGATCATTTTGATCATGGCCTGGTTCTCGGTCAATGAACCCGGCAGGGCCCGGGTTTTACCCGGCCACACCCTCCCGGGCCGTCTGCTGTTCAGGCAGATCCCACGGCAGGTATGGTGGGTGTACGCAGTGGCCTTTTTTTCCTTTGCTGTCTTTTACATGATTCCCGTTCAGATGCCCTTCATGCTCAGTGCCCTGGGCGGGGTGTCCAATGCCGAAGTGGGCTTTGCCATTGCCTTTATGAATGTCACGGCCATGATCACGGCATTCAATTACGCAAGGATCAAGCGCCGCTTCGACTTCCCGCTGCTGATGGCCCTGGTGTATTTGCTGGTGGCCGCAGGCTACTTCGTCATCAGCCAGGCCGTCTCCTATTTTATGATGATAGCGGGCATACTGGTCTCAGGGCTTGGCTTCGGGTTGCAGATGGCCAACATCAACCTCTGGCTGGTGAATCTGGCTCCGGCCAATATCCGGGGTACCCTGGTGGGATACCTGAACGCCTTTATTTTTATGGGTATGTTTTTATCCCCTGTCATATTTCAGCCTGTGATCAGCCTGAGCTCCCTTTACCATGCCTTTGGGGTGGTTGCCCTGCTGCTGCTGCTGCTGGCCTGGGGATTGGCCGTTTCTTATCGCCGTGGATACTGGACGCCAGCGGTCGATCGGGGGTAACGGAAGGCGTCCGGGTGAATCAGGATGTCAGGTCCTTCATCCCTGATATGGCAAGTTCAGGGTCTTTCGATTGGAAGACGGCACTGCCTGCCACCAGGACGTCGGCCCCTGACTCCACCAGCAACGCAGCATTGTGTAAGCCAACGCCACCGTCTACCTCGATCAGGAGTTCCGGATTGAGTTCATCCCGCATCAAGGCAAGCTCCTTTATGCGACCATAGGTAGCGGGGATAAAATCCTGACCGCCGAAACCGGGATTCACCGACATCAGCAGCACATAGTCCAGGTCGGGCAATATGCCCCTGAGCAGCTCCACGTTGTTGTGGGGATTGATCACTGCCCCGGCCTTCATGCCCAGTTTTTTGATCTGCGATATGCTTCGATGGAGGTGGGCGCAGGTTTCGTAATGCACACTAAGCCAGTTGGCGCCGGCATCCCTGAAAGCCTCCAGGTAATCGTCGGGCTTGCTGATCATCAGGTGTACATCCAGTGGCTTGCGGGCCACCGACTTGATCTGCCTGATGATGGAAAAGCCAAAGGAGATGTTGGGTACGAAATGTCCGTCCATCACATCCACGTGGAAGAGATCGGCCCTGCTCCGGTTGACCATCTGCACCTCCTCTTCGAGCCGGAGGAAATTGGCCGATAACAAGGAAGGGGCTACCAGGTGTTCCATGGGTTCTTCTCTTGGCCGGGCGGGTGCTGAAGAAGCCAGCCCTTATCCCAGGTAAGTTTTCAGAATTTTGGATTTTGAGGTTTGTTTCAGATGCCTGAGCCCCCTTTCCTTGATCTGTCTTGCCCTCTCCCTGGTCAGTCCCAGTTTTTCCCCGATCTCTTCCAGGGTATGGGGCTGCATCCCGTTCAGGCCAAAGTAATACCTGATGACATCGGCTTCCCGGTCGGGCAGGGTGGCAATGGTGCGCTCGATCTCGTTTTTGAGCGAATCGTACAGAAGGTTGTTTTCCGGGGTGTTGCTCTCATCGTTTTGCAAGACCTCGTACATATCGGATTCCTCTCCATCCAGAATGGGGGCGTCGATCGAAACATGCCGTCCGCTGTGTTTTAGCGACTCTCTGACCTCTTCCAGGGGCAGGTTGAGCAATTCGGCGATCTCGGCTGCGTCAGGCTCCCGTTCGTGTTTTTGTTCCAGCTCGCTGTAGGCCTTGTTGATCTTGTTGATGGTACCGATCTTGTTCAGGGGCAGCCTGACGATCCTTGCCTGCTCGGCCAGTGCCTGCAAAATGGACTGCCTGATCCACCACACGGCATAGGAAATGAATTTGAACCCCCGGGTTTCATCAAAACGTTCAGCGGCTTTCATCAGCCCCAGATTGCCTTCGTTAATCAGGTCGGGGAGGCTGAGGCCCTGGTTCTGGTATTGCTTGGACACCGATACCACAAAGCGGAGATTGGCCTTGGTGAGTTTTTCCAGGGCCTCCTTGTCGCCTTTTTTGATCCGCTGGGCCAGCTGAACCTCTTCCTCTGCGGAGATCAGACCAACCTTGGCAATCTCCTGCAGGTATTTGTCCAGCGACGCCGTGTCGCGGTTGGTTACCTGTTTGATGATCTTGAGTTGCCGCATCTGTTTTCCGGATTAAAGGACACTGGCCTGTTTCATGATACGCAAGAGCCCGCTGAGGGGTTGCATGAAAGCGAACAATACATGGAATTATTTTCGTTCCGGACGGGGCAGCAGTGCCTTGCGCGACAATTTCAGCTTTCCTGTTTTTTTGTCTACGTCCAGCAATTTCACCTCGATCTCGTCGCCGGCGCTGAACCCGCTGTCTTCCACTTTCTCCAGCCTTCTCCACTCTATCTCGCTGATGTGCAGCAGCCCTTCCTTCCCGGGAATGATCTCCACGAACATGCCAAAAGAAACAATGCTCTTGATCTTGCCCTTGTATACTTCCCCAATTTCGGGTACCGCGATGATGCCTTTGATGCGTTCGACAACATAATCGATGGAGGCCTTGTTTTCCGACACGATGTCAACCACCCCGTATTCGCCCACTTCTTCGATGACGATGGTGCTGCCACTTTCTTTTTGCAATTCCTGTATCACCTTGCCGCCGGGGCCGATGATGGCGCCGATGAATTCTTTGGGCACGGTCAGCTTGACAATTCGGGGCACATGGGGCTTGTATTCCGGCCTGGACTCGGAAATGGTCTTGCTCATTTCGTCCAGAATATGCAGCCGGCCTTCCCTGGCCTGGTTGAGGGCTTCCTCCAGTATGTCGAAGCTGAGGCCTTCGATCTTGATGTCCATCTGGCAGGCGGTGATGCCCTTTTTGGTGCCGGTAACCTTAAAGTCCATATCGCCAAGGTGGTCTTCGTCGCCCAGGATGTCGGACAGTACGGCGTACTTGCCCGATTCAGGGTCGGCGATGAGGCCCATGGCAATTCCTGAAACCGGCCTGGATATTTTGACGCCTGCGTCGAGCAGGGCCAGGGTGCCGGCACATACGGTGGCCATGGAAGAGGAGCCGTTTGATTCGAGGATGTCGGAAACCACCCGGATGGTATACGGATTTTCCGCTCCATTAGGAAGAACCGGTTTGAGGGCCCGCAGGGCAAGGTTTCCGTGTCCGATTTCGCGGCGGCTGGTAAAGCGCATCATTTTTACCTCTCCAGTAGAAAAAGGCGGGAAATTGTAGTGGAGCATAAATTTGCTGCGCCCTTCGATCACAGCCCCGTCAATGGTCTGCTCGTCGAGTTTAGTGCCCAGGGTCACCGTGGTCAGCGACTGGGTCTCTCCGCGGGTAAAAACGGCCGAACCATGTGCAGCGGGCAGGTAATCGACCTCCGACCAGATAGGACGGATCTCTTCGGGACTGCGTCCGTCGATCCGTGTGCGCTCATCGAGCACGAAATTGCGGATGGCCTTCTTCTGAATGTCTTTGAAATAACTTTTGACCAGTCCTTCTTTCTCTTCCCGTTCGGCTTCGCCGAGACTTTCCAGGAAGCCCTCACGGATGGCATCGTAGGCATCCCTGCGCTCCTGCTTGTTGACAATGGTCTTGCGGGTGAGTTCGTACAGGCTGTCGTAGAGTTCCTGCTCCATGCGCTGCAGCAATTCCTGGTCGGCCTCCAGGGGAGGGTATTCGCGTTTGGGGCTCGACCCGGATACCTCTGCCGCCAGATCGAGCTGGGCCTGGCATTGGATCCGTATCACTTCGTGGGCCTTTTTGATGCCTTCGAGCATCTCTTTTTCGGCTACTTCTTTCATTTCGCCCTCGACCATGACGATGTTATCGAGGGTCCCGGCCACGATCAGGTCGATGTCGGCCGATTCAAGGTCGGAAATGGTGGGGTTGATCACGAACTCCCCTTCGATACGGGCGATGCGCACCTCCGAGATCGGGCCGTTGAACGGAATATCCGATACGGTAATGGCCGCAGATGCTGCCAGGCCGGCCAGGGCGTCGGGCAGGATGTCCTTGCCGGCCGATATCAGTGAGATCAGCACCTGAGTCTCAGCCTGGTAATAATCGGGGAACATGGGGCGCAATGCCCTGTCCACCAGGCGTGAGATCAGAATTTCGTGTTCTGAGGGGCGTGCTTCGCGCTTGAAAAAACCGCCGGGGAAACGCCCGGCCGCTGCATATTTTTCCTGGTAGTCGACCGAAAGGGGCAAAAACGACTGACCTTCCTTTATTTCCGATCTGGCAACCACGGTGGCCAGCAGCATGGTATCGCCGTGGCTTACCACCACCGAACCATCTGCCTGCCTGGCCAGTTTGCCGGTTTCCAGTGTAATGACCCGGCCATCGCCGAGGTCGATCGTTTTCCTGATTCCAATGTCTTTGTTCATCTTCTTTTCTTTTTCTGTGACTCTTCTTGATTTTCCTGTATTGACTAGACGGCGTTTGATAAAAAAGCAGGCAATTAATGTTTAATTGCCTGCTTTTTTACCATGAGGGCTTATTTTCTGAGCTTCAGCTTCGAAATGATGGCCCGGTAACGTTCAATATCTTTATTTTTCAGGTAGTTGAGTTTTTTTCTGCGTTTTCCCACCAACAATATCAACGATCGTTGGGTGTGTTTGTCTTTCTTGTTCTTTTTCAGATGTCCGGTCAGGTGAGCGATCCGGTGTGTAAACAGCGCGATCTGACTTTCCGGAGAGCCGGTGTTGGTTTCCGACCCACCGTGACGGGCGAAAATGTCTTTCTTGATTTCGGGATTTAAATACATGGGATAAAATGATTTGATTTCTGTGCTGGATATGTTAAGGGTATTTACAGGCCTGCAAAAGTACAAATGTTTTTTTATTCTGACAAATATTGTGTAAGAATAGTTCACCCATTTAAGGCCCACCGATATAATGTACCTTTTTCTCATCCCATTTGTCTTTGGGCGCAGGAGGGTCGAGGGGGTAGCCGACAGGGATCAGGTTCAGGGGGACCAGGTGAGGGGGGATGTCGAGGGCTCCCCTTACTGTTTCGATGCGTTCGCGGTAAGGGTATATGCCGGTCCATACCGCCCCCAGACCCATGGCATGGGCTGCCAGCAGCAGGTTTTGGGAGGCAGCCGAGCAGTCCATGACCCAGTTCATTTGTTGCTCCTGATTGGGTTGCCCCTTTTGGGTGTCCCCGCAGATGACAATGGCCAGGGGTGCCCCGGCCGCCATGGCGGCATAGGGCAGGCTTTGGGAGAGTGCGTTCAGTATTTCAGGGTCGCTGACCACGTAAAACTCCCAGGGCTGGATGTTCCTCGAAGAGGGTGCCGCCATGGCGGCCCGCAACAGGTTTTCTACTTGCTGTGCGCTGACCTGCTGCGGGGTGTAGGCCCTGACGGAGCTGCGGCCGTGGATGGTTTCCAGCAGGGTTTCTGCCCCGGGTTTTGGCGATAGCTGATGATTTACGATCATGACAATCAGGAGGATTTTAAAGAACAAAAGGATGGAGATGACACTGCGGCGATTCATGCCGATAAAGTTACGCATTGTTTGTTTATTGCCATCAAAGTTCGTAAATTCAAAACCGAAAATTTAATCCCCGGAAAGGTGGTTCATGGCGGTTTTCCGGATAAATCAGGACACAATGGTGCAAGGACGGTTTTTCAGAGGGTTTCGTAATGCGCAACAGGGGCAGGCAGGGCCTCCCGCCCTGCACCAGGGCAAAGCCCTGGCGGCGGCCCCCGTGATCCTGCTGCTGCTCTTGCTGATGTTGCCGCTGCCGGCTGTGAGCACCGAAATCACCCCCTCTTTCGAAAGCCGCATCATGGTCTTTGTTGACCGCATGGTGAAACTGGAAAACATCAAAGGCCTTTCTATAGGCATTGCCGGACCCGGCGGTTCGCGGTGGGCAACCGGATTCGGTTATGCAGACGTGGAACAGCAGGCAAGGGCAAGCCAGTATACCCTCTACCCTGTGGCTTCCCTGACCAAGATACTGACATCGGCAGCCGTTATGGATCTGGCCGGGCAGGGAAGGATCGGCCTGGACGACCCCCTGACAGATTACCTCCCGGATTTCAGCATTCATAGCCGCTACCGCGACGACTCCCCCATTCGCATCCGCCACCTGCTGAACCATTACAGCGGATTGCCCAGGGATCTCTACAAGGGCCTGTTGACCATCGATCCGGCACAGCGACCCGATTTGCTGACCCATTTGTCTTCGCAGTATGTGGCCTATCCTCCGGAGGTAAAGTATGTGTATTCGAACCTGGGCTACGAATTGCTTGGCCTGGTGATCGAATCGGTCACGGGCATGGATTACCCGGCTTATGTTCAGCAGCAGCTGCTCGGCCCTCTGGGTATGGCAGACAGCGGTTTTTTCGCACATCAGGAGGATATCCCGGGGCTGGCCCTTCCCTACATCCGGGAATTCGACCATCCCCAGTCCGAATTCCCTTCGATGCTGACTTCCAGCGGGGGTTTTTTTTCCACTGCCCACGACATGTTGGGCTTGCTCGACTGGGTATTGAAGGTGGGGCAAACCGCCCCCAGGGTACCCGCAGAGCTGGTCCGCTCCATGCTGACCGACCAGAAAACAGAAAAAGCCCTTGATGAGAGCTTTCAGTCGGGATGGAGCTGGATTCTGGAAGACCATCCATCGCCGATGAAGGGCCAGTACGCTTACCAGATAGGCAATACCATGCATTACAATGCAGTAATGGCCGTGGTGCCCGAACACCGAATGGGGGTGGTATTGATATGCAATACCGGCGGTGTAATGGAAACCCTCGAGGAAATGGCACGCATGATACTGATGACCGCCATTCAGGAACAAACGGGCAAGGTGTTCCCGGTTCCCCTGCCCCCCGCCTGGCCACCCCTGGTAGAGCCCGCCAGGGAAGACATCGAGCGCATCAGGGGACAATACCTGATGCAGACCGACCTCTTGCGGGTGTATCCCCTGGAAGGGCATGCGGTGGTGACCACGGGGGGGCAGACCTTACAGACCGCTTATCATGCCGACGGATGGTTTTCGCTGGGCGAGCGTTACCGCATCAACGTGAGCCGTCTGGAAGACCAGAAGGTGCTGATGGTGGATCAGGGTGGATATGTCTATCCTGCCGGCATCGATGTCAGCGGCCGGTACCACCTGCCCCCCGATGTGTTTTCTATGCTCGGCACCTATGAGCTGACGGATGTGGACACCCGCATCGAAGATGTGATCTACGAACGCGCCATCCTGCAACTCCAGGAGGGGCTGCTGCAGATCAGGCTGGTGCTCAGCCCTCATCAGCAGCATATCTTCGGCTATGATTTTTCGCAATACAACCTTTTGCCAAAGTCGGAAGGACAGGCCGTTATTGGTGGATTTGGGATGTACCGGGGCGAAACGGTGTTTTTTGAAGAGGATGCCCGGACAAAGTACCTCCGCTTTGCCGGGCTGAGATTTGGGATGCCCTATCCGTAGAACCATCCGGTTTTGCGGCTGATTCAGCCAATGCGACGCCCGGAGGTTCTTAGCTGTTGGTAGTCCAGATAATAAAGAAACCTGATTGAGAGGCTGTTGATCTGGGGTTGGCTGAGGATATCGCGCAGATTGTCGAGGTATGCCGGATGCAGGATGTTTTGCCTGGAGTCGATGGCATTCTTCCAGGCTACCGTCATCTGGCTGCCCGGCGCAAACTGCCAGGTGAACAGCATGTCGATGGTAAAGGCATTGTAGTTGATGTCGGCAATTCCCAGATCGGCCGAAAGGGGTTTGGGGAGGCCATCCTGCCCCAGCAGATAATATTGTCCGTCGTACCCGACCCGCGACCAGTAATGCCTGAGGTTGAAGTCGAGCGACAGCTTGTTGCTGAAAATATAGGTGGTCCGGTAGGTATTGATGAGGGTGGGCGAATGGCGGCGCCCGAAAAAAACAGAGTCGGGATGGCTGTGGCCTGTATAGCCGATATCGTTTCTCCTTTTGTTGTACTGAAAACCATAGGACATGTTCATGCGGTCGCTGACCCGGTAGGTGGGTTCCAGTTTAAAACCGTGGTCTTCGCGGGTGCCATGGGTCTGTTTTTTGCCGTAGCTGAACTCCCCGTCTACATACAGCCGTTTGCGGTAATCGGAAGAGTAGGTCAGGTTGATGTCCCAGGCTTCGCCGGTTTCATAGAACCTGCCGGCCACCCTCGGTTCGAAATAATCCCGCTCCCCCCTGGGCTGGAACGCAGACCGCAGGCTGACGTGAAAACGGGTGTCGAAGAGTATGCGCAACCTGTACTGCAACTCCAGGTTGGTGAAAGTGTCCGGCTCAGCCAGGCGGTGGTGGGTGAGGCTGATGGTGTTGGTTACCGACCAGAACCTCCAGAAAGGTTCAAAAAGGTTGTGGCTGAGGGAAAGCCCGTCGCTGATGCGGTTGTTCCTCCTCAGAAAGCCCATGTCGTTCTGGTCGTAGGTGTCGCTGATCAGGCTGCGGTGAAGGTTGTACTGCCAGGTTCCCCCGAACTTACCCGCCCGCAGCTCGTATTTGTATCCGTAAATATTTTCCCGGTCCGATAAGTATTGCTGGCTCAGGGCTCCCGATCCACTGATGCGGTACATCATGCTGGAGTCCATAAAACGGAACTCGGTGCCTGTTACATTGGCCGTATAGCCCCCGGCAGAACCTGCCACATTGGTGTTGACCAGGCTCAAAAAGGAGTTGTTGCGCATGCTTTGGTCAATCACCACCAGGTTATAGTTGGTAAACGGTTGTGTGGTCAGCTGGCGTTGTTCTCCGCTAAGGGTATCCAGCAGCATGGCCTGGCTTGCGGCGGTCATGGCATTGAAGAAGCCAAGGCCCAGCCCGGAGCCGGTTCGTCCCGAAAGCTTGGTGGCATTGATCATCCGCGTTTCCAGGGGGTTTTCCAAAATGAACTCGTGTTCCTGAAGTGCCTGCCGGGCCTTTGCATACCCCCTGGGCCTGCCTCCCAGACGACGCGAATAGAAAAGGTCGGCCTTTCCGAAAAGTTCGGTGCCCTCGGTAAAAAACTGGCGGTTCTCGTCGTATTTTACCTCGTAGGGCGAAAGGTTCAGCACCATGGCGTCCGACTGTACCTGTCCGAAGTCGGGGATCAATGTCATGTCCATGGTAAAGCTTGGGCTGATCCCGTATTTTACATCCATGCCCCCGTTGAAGTTATTTGCCCAGCCGGGTTCAAAGCCGTTATTTTCAACGTAGTTTGACAAATAGGGATAAAAGGCCAGCCTGACGGGAGGCTCTACCCCCTTGATACCCTCCAGTATGCCCATTTGGGCCAGGGGATCGCCCAAACGGCGGTTCACCGGGTTCCAGCTTGAGGTTTCCCTGGTACGGCGGATCTCACGCCAGAAATTAATGCCCCATTCCTGGCTGCTGCCGTTTGGGAACCTCAGGGCCGAATAAGGAATGGCCATTTCCACCACCCAGCCGTTTTCGGTGAGGCTCACGGCGCTTTTCCATACAGCGTTCCAGTTTGCATCGCCCCGGCCGCTGTTGTTGCCCGACATATTGGCGTCGGTCTGCACCCCCGAGGCCGATACCTGGAAACGAAAGCCATTGATGCCGTCGTTAAATGGATTGATGTCCAGGTAAAAGCGGTCGGCGTTGAGGCTGTTCCCCGAGTTGCGCAGCCCCATCTCCTGCAATACGCTGTCGGGGCTGTGGTCCAGCATTTTCACCCCTATGTAGATGGCGTAGTCGTCATAAAGCACCCTTACATCGGTTTGCAGGCTGGCCCGTCGGTCGTTGTGGGGTTCGTACTGATGGAAATCGCCGGCAAGGGGGGCCTTTTGCCACACAGCTTCCTCCAGGCTGCCGTCTATAAGGGGGGGTGTTGAGGTACGGACCGCTTCAATGACCCGCCTTTGGTTGCCCGCAACGGCCGTTGTGCTGAGAATGGCCCCAAGCAGTGCAATAAAAACACCTTTGATGAGTGAGCTGTGTATCTGCATAAAACCCCCGCAACTTCTGGTTTGGAATAACTGGCCGCAAATATATAAAAACCCCTGCAGACCTGTTATAGCAGGCAGTTCTTCTTATACATAAGACCAGTTTGGGTGCGTTGTCCGGGCAGATTTTTAGACAAAGGCAGGATGTCAGGGCAAGGGGTCAGCCGGGCTGACCGGCAGAAAAGTCTCAAACAGGAAGTCGATGTGGCTCAGCCTTACCTCGGAAATGTAGCGTACCTCGACAGGGTGAAAGGCCCTGGTGGCCTGCAGGAAATCCACCTTGCGTTCGGCCGTGTCGACCAGCCAGATTGCCGGCAGGTGGCTGCTGCCGGCCTCGGAAAACCCGGCCACAAACACCCGCCCGTCGGGGTGGAAGCCGGCTTCCTCGAACAGGCAGGGGGTGCCGCAAAACAATAGCCGGGTGCGCAGCCCGGCTTCCAGGTCAATGAGGGCCACTTCCATGTCGGCCTCCCTTCCCGGCGAATACAGACTGCCATCATTGCGGCGATTGATGACCAGATGGTAACTGTCCAGGTCGATGGCCAGGGTGGAATCGGCCGAATACACATAGAGCGGGGCATAGAGTTCTTCATCGGCCGGCTCGTGGGGCCCCCGGACAGGGTAGGACGCATCGAAGCGCCCTGCCTGGTCAAAGTCTTCCAGCTGAAGACCGTAATAGTCCAGCCACGATTGCAGTCGGTGCCCCGGCCAGCCCCCGCCGGCTTTTTCGGCCGGCGGGCCACTGCACCCGCCCATCATCAGGGCTGCAAACAATATGCGTAGAATGGTTTTTTCCATAGGGATCATTTGTTTAATAATGCCAGCCGGCAGCTGGCACACAGATCAGAAAACAGATTGAAAGCCGTTTCAACAGCAAGGGCATGGCGCAGGGGGCTTGTGATTTTTTGTAAATTTAGGAAATTTATCGGGTTCATTGCTCCGGATGCCTGCCCGCCTCCCGATTAGGATAAGTTGTGCATTTTTTCTTATTTTCGTGGCATCATTCACTCAGGCAAACCCACTTAATGCAACGAGCCATGTCCGGGGGGTTGGCATACGACGGAAGTCAGAATTGTGATGAGTGATGAGTGATGAGTTGAAATGTTGAAAAGTTGAAAAGCAGAAAAGGTTAAGAGCTGATAATTAAACCCTTAAGCTCTTAAGCTTTTTAACTTCGCAGGGTTTGCAGGATGTTTTGACTGTTGCACTGCCTGCGGGAAGGATAAAACGACCTTTCGACATCTCAAAATACCCAATTATAATAATTAGTAACCCATTCAAATCCATCCCACAATGAAACAGTTTAAAAAAAGCCTGACGGTCACGACCCTGATAGCGTCTATGGTGCTGATGAGCGGTGTGTTGTTCTCCTGCGGCGAAGGAGCCAGGGAACAGGCCAGGCAGGAAAGGCTTGCCGAGGTAAAGGCCGATGTGGAGCAGGAACTCTCCAAATTCAAAACCAACATCAATGACCGCATCAGGTATCTTGACGAGCAGATCGAAGAGGCCAGCGGAGAAACCGAAGAGAATCTGAAAGAAGCCCGTGCCGGGCTGGTGGAGCAGCGCGATCGCCTGGATGCGGAGCTTGAAAGGGTCAGGGCGGCCGAAATGGACGAGTGGAATGAGGTGGTATCGGAGGTATCGGTAACCCTCGGACAGGTCAGGGCCAAAACCAATGAGATCTCCAGAGAGGTCAGGGAAATGCTCGACTAAGCGCAGGCCTCAGAGTTCGACCTTGCCGTTGATCTTTTCGAGCAGCAGGTAGATCTCATCTACGCAGCCGCCGCATACCGTTCCCGCCGTGGTTTCGTTGCCCACTTCTTCAATGGTCATCAGTTTTTTCTCCCTGATGGCCTTTTCCACTTCGCTGTAGAGGATTTCGTTGCAATTGCAGATGATGGAGCCGGTTTCGTTCGTCATGTGGTTGTGTTGTTTTTTGGAAGCTAGAAGGTAGAATTCGACCTTCTAGCTTCCAAAATTACCCAAATTTAGTTTTCGCCGAGGAAAATCTTCATGTCTTCGTCGACCTTGGTGATGCCGCTGATCCCGAAGTTTTCCACCAGCACATTGGCTACATTGGGCGATAAAAAGGCAGGGAGTGTGGGCCCCAGGTGGATGTTTTTCACCCCGAGCGAAAGCAGGGCCAGCAAAACAATCACCGCTTTTTGCTCGTACCATGCAATGTTATAGGCAATGGGCAGTTCGTTAATGTCGTTGAGTTCGAATACTTCTTTCAGTTTCAGGGCGATCACGGCCAGCGAATAACTGTCGTTGCACTGACCGGCGTCAAGCACACGGGGTATTCCTCCGATATCTCCCAGTGGCAGCTTGTTGTAGCGGTACTTAGCACAACCGGCCGTAAGGATGACGGTGTCTTTGGGCAGGGCTTCGGCAAAATCGGTATAGTATTCACGGTCTTTCATGCGGCCGTCGCATCCGGCCATGACAAAGAATTTGCGGATGGCGCCCGATTTGACGGCGTCGACCACCTTGTCGGCCAGTTGCATGACCTGGTTGTGGGCAAATCCGCCCACGATCTTGCCCGACTCTATTTCGACCGGTGGCGCGCATTTTTTGGCATGCTCAATGATGCTGCTGAAATCCTTGCGTCCGGCTTCCGGGCGGTCGGGAATATGGGCGGCGCCTTCCAGCCCCGAGGATCCGGTGGTATAAATGCGTCCGGTATAACCGGCGCTTTTCAGGGGCGGCACAATGCAGTTCGTGGTAAAGAGTATCGGGCCGTTGAATTTTTCGAATTCCTCGCGTTGCTTCCACCACGAATTGCCGTAGTTGCCCACAAAGTGGTCGTACTTCTTGAAGGCTGGGTAATAATTTGCCGGCAGCATCTCGCTGTGGGTGTACACGTCCACGCCTGTGTCCCTGGTCTGTTCGAGCAGATCTTCCATGTCGCGAAGATCGTGTCCGCTGATGAGGATGCCCGGGTTGTTGCGCACCCCGATATTTACGCTGCTGATTTCCGGGTGGCCGTAGGCGGTGGTGTTGGCCTTGTCCAGCAGGGCCATGACTTCCACCCCGTATTTCCCGCATTCGAGCACCATGGCGGTGAGTTCGCCGGCAGTCAGGCTGTCGTCGAGGGTGGCGGCCAGTCCTTTTTGCATGAAGGCGTTGATCTCGTCGCCAATGTGGCCAAGATTGCCCGCGTGCTCTGCATAGGCGGCCATTCCCTTGATGCCGTATGTGATCAGTTCCCTCAACGAGCGAATGTCTTCATTGGGGCTGAGTTGCTGTATGCCCACCTGCAGGGCCTTTCTCTCGTACTCGGCCGGGGTATAGGCATTCCACTGCGCAGCTTCGGGCAGTTTGTCCTTGTCGATCGTTATGCCGGCTTCCTCCAGCTTGTTTTCCAGTTCGATGCGCATGGCAAAACCGTCGCGCAGCTTGTCGATGAACCGCGACTTGTCGAAGTTCCCGTTGGTGATGGTCATGAACAGGCCCTCCTGGACAAAGCGGTCGGCCGCAGGCGTCGGGATCTTGTGTTCCCTGGCCATATTGGCATACACCGACAGGCCTTTCAGAAAATACATCATTACGTCCTGGATGCCCGCTACTTCGGGTTCCTTTCCGCAGACACCCTTCAGGGTGCATCCGAAGCCTTTTGCGGCTTCCTGGCATTGATAGCAAAACATGTTCGTACTCATGGTCTTTTGGTTTAAGGTTTTGTGAATAACTGTTGTTTTTCCGGGAGTTTGTTGCGTGAGCCCTTTGCGGGCAGGTTCGCTCCTTATCCCTTTTTATATCCATTCTTCGTTGATGATCTCTCCCTGCAGGCCAACAGTGATCGCCTTTACGGGTACCTTGCGGCCGGCAGCCTGCGCCGCCGCGACGGCGATTTGCTTCAGACCCGAGCAGCAGGGCACCTGCATGATCATTACGGTCAGGGTGTTGATCCTGGAGTGGTCGATCATGGCGGTGAGCTTTTCGATATAGGCTTCCTTGCCCGCATCGAGCTTCGGGCAGGCAATGGCAAGCCCTTTGCCTTTTAGGAATCTGCTGTGGAAGTTGCCCATGGAAAAGGCCACGCAATCGGCAGCCAGCAACACATCGGCTTCCCTGAAATATGGCGCTTCGGGATTCACCAGATGGAGCTGCACCGGCCATTGCCTGAGGGCTGAAGGCTGTTCGCCTGCGGGGGCGGCGGCTGCGCCACCGTTGGGAAGGTCGAAGTTCATCATCCGTGAACCCGGGCAGCCCCCGCCTCCTGCAAGGGGATGGTGGCTTTCGGGCTGTCCGCCGCGCTGTGCAGCTTGCGCGGTATGCTTCTGTTCTTTTGTGGTGCTCATGTTCACTTCGGTTTTTTGAGGGGTTAATTTGGAAAGGTCTATGGGCAGATCGTGGTCTTTGATGTACTGGATCCCCTGCCTGACATATTCGTGCTGATCGTGATCGATGAGGTGGTTCAGGTGGGCCAGCACCGTGGCCTCACCTTTGGGGGCGATGCGCTCCATGACCTTTTGCTCGTTGTAGGGTTCGGCCTCGCGTTCCTCGAGGGTGATGGCCGATACCGGGCATTCGGGGATGCAGGCCCCCAGGCCGTCGCAATACAGATCGCTGATCATCCGGGCTTTCCCGTCGATCAGTTGCAGGGCGCCCTCGTGGCAGCCCTCAATGCACAGCCCGCAGCCATTGCACAAGTCTTCGTCGATTTTTATTATAGTCCGTTTCATGAAGTTATTCCTTAGTTATTTTGTTATGATGTGTGAAAAAGTCAAAATGACGAAAGGTCATTTCGCGTTTTCTCGCAGTCGATGCGACAGTTAGAACCCGGGGAAATCCCAACAGGTTTAATAGTTTAATGGTTTAATAGTTTAATAGTTTAATTTTCAGCTATTAAACCGTTCAACTCTTCAACTCTTCAACTCTTCAACTCTTCAACTCTTCAACTCTTCAACTCTTCAACTCTTAAACTCTTCAACTCTTCAACTCTTAAACTCTTAAACTCTTCAACTCTTCAACTCTTCAACTCTTCAACTCTTCAACTCTTAAACTCTTCAACTCTTCAACTTTTCAACTTTTCAACTTTCTTCTTCCTACCTACTACCTGCTACTTACTACTTACTACCTTCCGTCTTCTGTCCTCTGTCTTCCGTCTTCCTGCTCAAAGCATTGCCAGGTTTTTTTCCGTCATGTATTGTTTGAATTCGCCGCTGAATCTGGCATCGAGCCCACCGAAAATGCAGGTGTCAACAGGGCAGTTGCCGCAATCCATCCGGCAGACGGTTTCCTCGGGTTGTCCTTCGATAATCCGGTATATGTCCATCAGGCTGATCTCCTCCGCTTTTTTGCCCAATACAAATCCGCCCCGGGGTCCCCGTGTCGATCGAAGGAACCCGTTTTTTGCCAATTGCTGCAATATCTTTGCCGTATGGTTTTTGGAAAAACCCGTCTTTTCGGCTACCTGCTTGGTATTGAGCAAGGTATTGCTTCTGGATATCATAGCCATGCTGTGAATGGCGATGCTGGCGGCCTCTGATATGTGGAATATTTTACTCAAAATGCAAATACAATTAATAAGAAAAACAGTATTTGAATACGCAAATATACTATAAAAGGAGTTAATAAAACAAATAAAAAGCGTTTTTTTTCCTGTATAGTTTTTAATGGTCTGATAGATAGTACGATAAGCGTGAAGTTTTTTTTGGAGCATTGCCGGTCTTAGCCAGGGGTGGGGTTTCAAAGGCCGCCCGCTGTTTTTTTTTCTGCCATACAAACAAATATGCCACCGGCTTTGTTATGTTGTTCGTAAATGCAGACTTGCTGCTGCCATGGTACCACATTTAAACAAGGAAACTATGCTCTCAAAAAAAATGTTGAAAATACTGAATGAACAGGTGTCGAAGGAGGCCTATGCATCCCAGCTCTACCTGTCGATGGCTTCATGGGCCGAAACCCGGGGAATGGCCGGAATTGCTTCCTGGTTCTATGCCCAGTCGGATGAAGAACGCGGACACATGATGAAGTTTATCCTTTTTATCAATGAACGGGGCGGGCATGCCGAAGTTCCGAAAATCGACCAGCCGCCCAAAGACTTTCCGGGAGTCAGGGAAGTGTTTGATGCCTCGCTTGAGCACGAACAGATGGTCACTGCGGCCATCAACGATATTGTGTCGCTTAGCCTGAATGAGAAAGACTATGCCACCCATAACTGGATACAATGGTTTGTGGACGAACAAATGGAAGAGGAGGCTTCGGTGCAGGGCGTCATCGACAAGCTCGCATTGCTGGGCAGCAACAACCTTTACCTGTTTGACCGCGATATCCTGTCGATGCGCGAAACAGGAGAAGGGGAATAGGCCGTTGTCCTGTCGGGGTTTTCAGGAATCAGGGCCGGGGCTCAGCCCCCGGCTTTTTTTGCCTGGTAACCTGCCTTGAGCAACGCATTGACCACCTTATCCCGCACATCGCCCTGCAGCAGTATCTGACCCTCCTTAACCGATCCTCCTGTGCCGCAGTGACTTCTGAGCTCCCTGCCGAGGGCCTCCAGCTCTCTGGGGTTTCCTGAAAAGCCTGTCACCACGGTCACTGTTTTGCCTGCCCGGCCTTTTTTGCTGATTCCCGCCCTGAGCCGCTGTGAGGCGGGCGGTGGGGTTTCCTGCATCTCCTCTTCCCTTTCCTGCCCGAAAGAGGGATCGGTAGAGTATATGATGCGGCGACCACTGTCTTTTTTGTTTTTGTCCATGCGTTGCCCTGGTTTTACCCCACAGCTTTCTGCGGTTGTTCAAAGGTAATGCCTGCCGGGTGCATTGGCAAATCAAATTTTGTTGAAAACTTTTCCCAACATTTTGTATCTTGGTGGAAGACCCTGCCCAAACGAATTGTATGCGGTTAAATCCATCCCCGGCCATAAAAAGATATTTGACAACCGCCCTCAGGTGGACAGGGCGGGGGCTGTTCATTCTCTTCCTGCTGATACTGGCTGTGGCAATCGCCCTGCAACTTCCTCCCGTACAAACCTGGCTTACGGGTCAGCTCGCCCGGATGGCTTCCGAACGCACTGGCGCCCCCATCACGGTCGGCAGGGTGGCCCTTCGCCTTCCTGCTTCCATCAGCCTGGAGAGGATTTATGCCGAAGATTTGCAGGGCGATACCCTGCTGTATGCCGGGAGGCTGGAGGCAGATGTGCGGGTGCTGGCCCTGTTGCGTAACCGGGTGCATCTGCGCCGCCTGAGCCTGGAAGATGCCCGCTTTTCCATGACCCGGCTTTATCCCGATACCCTCTTCAACACAGACCGGATCATCATGGCCCTTGCCGGGGAAGTGGCTGCAGCAGATCAGCCTGCTGATGCAATGGATGACCCCGGCGAACGGTCGCCCGAAGAGGAAACGCCCGGAGAACAGGCTGCAGACTGGGAGTTTGACATCGGCAGCATCCTCTTGCGCAATGTTTCCTTCCGCTTTGCCGACCACTTTGCGGGCATTGATCTCCGGCTGGGCATTGGCAGGATCGATCTTCCCATCGAATTGCTTGATCCTGCCGGAATGCGGTTCGGCCTCGGTGATGTGGCCATCCTGGATGGGACCATTGACCTGGCCCTGGATGAACCCTCCAGAGAGCCGGCTGTTCGCCCCGATGAACCCCCACCCGAAACCCCCCGGATCTTTTTGGGTAGCCTGCGTCTGGGTAATCTGGGCTTTCACTATGCCGAGGCGGGTAACAGGGTGCTCGACCTCTGGCTGGAGGAGTTGCTCCTGAATCCCCGCGATCTGGACATCGACCGCCTGGACTTTGCCTTGCACAGCCTGGTAGTGGATGGGCTGGTGGCCGATCTTTACACCGGTGGCGGGCAGAGGGAGAGCCCCCTGCAAGAAGAAATTGCTCCCACTGGTGATGGGGAATTCAATTTGGAAGGGATCATCCCGGTCACTGTGTGGGCCGGCCAACTGAGGCTGAACCAGGCCTCTGTGTCCATGAACCGAAACAAGCTGGCCGGTGGCAGCGGGGAAGCATTTGATGCCGAAAGTTTTGCTTTTGACGATGTCGACCTGTGGATTGAGGATCTGCTGCTCACCCCCGACAGCCTGCGGGCCGGGTTGCGGCACTTTTCCGGCAGGGATGCCGGTGGCTTTTCGCTGATAGAACTCTCTGCCGGGATTGCCCTGGGCCGGGAGGCTCTCGTGGAGGACCTGCTCATCGAGACCACCGAAAGCAGGTTGGAGGGACGGCTGCACATTGGAGCACCGCTTTTGCGGCAAAACCTGGTGCCGCTTCCCCATCAGCCCCTCGACATCCGGCTGGAGGGCGGCCTGCTGGGCCGAGATCTGATGGTGTTCGTGCCTGGGCTGCAGGTGTTGTTCCCCGATCCCCAGGCCCCCCCCCTGATGTTCTCTGCCAGGGCCATCGGGACCCTGGAAGACCTTTGGCTGGAGGAGGTCCTGATCGGACTGCCGGGGCGGCTAAGCACCGGCCTGAGCGCCAACATACGCGGCTATCCGGAGCTCGACAGCCTGTTTGCTGACATCCCGCAGTGGACATTGCAGAGCCATCCCCCGGCAATGATGGCCTATCTTCCCGATACCCTGCGTCCGGAAGGTCTGGTTTTTCCCGATACCCTGATCGGGGAGCTTTCTTTTTCCGGGACTCCTTACGATTTCGAGCTGGATGCCGGACTTGAAAGTGAGGTGGCGAACCTGCTGCTCGAGCTGCAAATGGCCACACGGCAAGGGGAAGAGGAACCCGCCTGGGAAGCCCGGTTTCAACTGGACGCACCCAGGCCAATTGCCTTGCTGGGGGAGGAAGAACTCATCAGAGAGCTTTATGCGGATTTTGTTATCAGCGGAAGGGGATTCGATCCCATACAGATGGAAATGGAGGCAGAAGGCAGGATCGATTCGGTATGGTTTAATGAGTATACCTACCGCGGTCTTGAATTATCGGGAAGCCTTAGCGGAGGGGAGATCCGGTCGGTGCTTGAATACAGCGACGACCACCTTTCACTGATCGCCCATACCGGCATGAAGCTGGGGGAGGAGGCCCCACGACTGAGTGCCGAATGGGAGCTGCTGCATATGAATGCCCGTGAACTGATGCTGACCTCCGATCTCATTTTGGTGCAGACCAATCTGTCGGCCGATATCAGCCAGTTGGCCGATGATTTTTTTGAGGGTGTTATCCGTCTGGACAACACCCATGTATTCCACGAGGGGGAGGTCTTTTCGCTGGACAGCCTGATAGTGGAAGCCGGCATGCCCGGGGAGGACTTCAGCCTGGATGTTACGGCTCCCTTTTTGGAACTGGCCTATCACGGCAGCATCTCACCCCTTGGCCTTCCAGGCCTGTTGGCAGCACATCTGGGCGAATACTTTGAGATGGGTAGTCCCCCTGATGGCATCCCGGTTCCGGCCGATCAGGAATTCACCCTGAACGGCAAGCTGAGCCCTACTCCTTATATTACCGAATTGCTGCTTCCACAAATTGAAACCTATGAGGCGTTTGGGTTCAGCATAGATTTTGACGGTCAGACTTCCATGCTGAGCCTCGACCTCAACATACCCCATGCCGAAGCCACGGGGTGGGAACTGCAACAACTTCACCTTCGCGCTGCTTCAGACCCCGGCCTCATAGAAGTTTCCCTGGCCTTGCCCTCGTTCAGGGCAGGGGGAATGGATCTTTCCAATGTCGAACTGATGGGAGAACTACAGCAGGACGTGCTGGAGTTTAACCTTTCGTTCGACGACCACCGCGGCGATGCCTGGCTCGACCTTTCGGGCCGGCTGCGCCGGATAGACGGTTTGACAGAGCTCACACTCGATCAGCATCTGCTGGTAAACCGTCAGGAATGGGTTGCTGATCCTGCCAATTTGTTGCGCCTCGGCCCCCGCTACCTGACCGCTCACCGGTTAAACATCAGCAGCAACGGCAAGGAGATCGCCCTGCACCGCGGCGATCCCGACAATCTGGAGGAACCCCTGGAAATCCGGCTTCGTCATATCGACCTGGGCGCATTCGACCTGATCGGGGGAACTCCCCTGGTCAGCGGGGGGCTGAATGCCTCGGCCGACATTACCCACTTGTTCGAAACCCCGCTGCTGTCGGCCGAGCTCACGGTAGATGCCCTGGGGGTGGAGGGCAATAAAATCGGTGATGTGGAGCTGTGGATGGAGAGTAAACCTCCGGCCGTATACCACACCAGGGTTTCGGTGAGTGGTTACGGAAACCGTCTTGACCTGGAGGGCAGTCTGAATCTGGCAGCCCCGGCAAGTATCGCCATGGATGTGCGTCTGGATCAGCTCGACCTGTCTACACTGGAGGCATTTACTTTTGAACAGCTTAGCCAGATGCAGGGGATGCTCTCGGGTGAGCTTCGCCTGGACGGTGAGCTGTCGGCACCCGGCCTTACCGGTGCACTTGACTTTGACCAGGTCGGTTTCCATGTGGCCTTTGTCAATGCGGCGTACCGTATTCCGGACGAACGCATCATATTTGACAGGCAACGTATTGCATTCAGCGAATTCACCCTGGTCGACCGAAGCGGCAGGAGGGCGAGCCTCGATGGCACGGTGAACATCGACCAAATGGACGACATCCGCTTCGACCTCATGCTTTCGTCACGGAATTTCCTGGCCATGGATCTGCCCAGGGGGCAAAACGAGCTGTTTTTCGGCCGCCTGCTCATCGACACCGATCTGCGGATGCAGGGTCCGCTGAGCCAACCCCAGATCGAGGGCAGGCTGGGGCTGAACCAGGGTTCCGATTTCAGTTTCATCATCCCTCCGGCCCATCCCCAGGCCATTGGCGATGAGGGGGTGGTGGAGTTCATACCTCCTGCCGACCTCCCTTTTGCTGAGTTCATCGACAGGCCCCTGGAGCGCGAGCCTATGACGGCGGCGTTTCAGAACATGGTGGTCAACGTCAATGTGGAGGTGGACCCCCTTACCGATGTACGGGTATTTATCGATGAGCATACCGGCGATTTTCTCGAAGTCAGGGGAGGAGGCGTTCTCACCTACGGGGTGGACCCCGGCGGACGCATCAGCCTGGCCGGAAATTACGAGATCAGCTCAGGTGCCTACCAGATGACTTTCTTTGATTTTATCCGCCGGAATTTCGATATTGTCAGCGGCAGCAATATCGTATGGACCGGCGATCCCATCGATGCCACGGTCGATATCTTGGCAAGGTATACCATCAGGACTTCGGCCGGAGAGCTCATGGCATCGCACGCCGTTTCAGACCAGCCGGGGGTTGCTTACCGGCGCACCTACCCCTTTGAAGTAATGCTTCATATGAACGGGGAACTGATGAGTCCTCAGATCCGTTTTGAGATCATGCTCCCACCCGAACACCGGGGCGCCATGGAAGGCCGCTTGCAACAGCGGCTGGATGGGCTCAATGAAAACGAGTCGGAACTGAACAAACAGGTATTTGCCCTTTTGACCATCGGCAGTTTTATCCGCGAAGACCCCTTCGCTTCGATCGCCGAAGGCCCGGGCCTTACTGCCACGGCACGCAGCAGTGCCAGCCGCATCCTGTCGCAGCAGTTAAACCGGCTCTCTGAGAGGTATGTCAGGGGCATTGATATCCAATTCGGTGTAGAATCGTACGAACAAGTGGTGGATGGTGAGGTGGTGGGAAGGACAGAATTGCAGATGGAGATTTCCCGCGATTTCCTGGACGACAGGCTGAGGATCACTGCAGGAGGGAACCTGGAACTGGAGGACGAAACCCGCAGGCAACTGAGCCCGGCCGACATAGCCGGTGATTTTTCGGTCGAATACCTGCTCACGCCCGATGGCAGGCTGATCGTGAAAGGCTACAGGGAGAGAAAATACCAGGATGTGTTTGATGGCGAACTGGTGGAGACCGGTCTGTCACTGATCTTTAAACAGACCTACAGGCGATTCAGGGAGTTGTTCAGAACCCGGCAGGAAAGCCCGGAAGTGCCCCCGGGCGACCCGGAGTACATTGATTGAGGAACCAGCATGATGACACAAAGAAAATACATGACCGTGTGGCTGCCGCTGCTGCTGATGCTGCCCCTTATCGGGGGGTGTACCGGTCTGCGCCTTTTGGAGGAGGACCAACAGCTGTATACCGGCAGCCAGGTGCATATCGACAAGGCAGATGATATCAGGGAACCCCGCAATATTGAAGCAGAACTCTCCCGGGTGCTCCGCCCCCGGCCCAATTCCAGCTTTTTGTTTATGCGGCCGCGTTTGTGGATGTACCAGGTAGCTGGCGAACCCACCGGAAGGGGATTAAGGTACTGGATGCGCGAAAGGCTGGGAGAAGAACCGGTGCTTTTCGACCAGGTGTCGGTTGAGCGTAACCTTCGGCTGATCGATAACAGATTGTACAATATGGGTTATTTTGAGCACTCGCTGAACTACGAAGTGAGCAGGGACAGACGCTCCGCCTCGGTCGACTATTTTGTGGATCTTGCGCCTCCCTATCGTTTCGGGCGGCTTCACCCCTCCGAAGAAGACGGCATGCTTCCCGAAAGGATCAATGCCCTGCTCGACAACAGCCTGATCCGGACCGGCGATTTATACAGCCTGGAAATGTTGAGGCAGGAGAGGCGGCGCATCGACAATGCCCTGAAACGGCAGGGATATTATTTTTTTCATCCCGACCTCCTCCTTTTCAGGGCCGATTCGGCGGCTGGCAACCGCCATGTTGATATATACGTCACCATCAAGGAGAACATTCCGCCACAGGGCAGGAGGCAGTACCGGATCGGGAATATATACATAGAGGCCGATTACATGGTGGCCCCTGATGGCAACCGGTCTGCGGCAGATACGCTCTATCTGGGCGATGGATTGTATTTCATCGACAGCCAGCAGCAATTTAGCCCTCAGGCCATTACCCGGGCCATCTACCTGCATTCTGGCAGCATATACAATGTGGAGGATCATGACCGCACACTGAACCACCTGCTCGGACTGGGGACTTTCAGGTTTGTTAACCTGAGGTTTGCTGAACGCCAGCGGGAGGACGACTACCTGTTGGATATCCGAGTCCTGCTTTCACCCACCCGGCCCAAATCCCTGTCGGCCGAGCTCAGGGGGGTTACCAAAAGCAACCATTTTGCCGGGCCCGGCCTGGTCTTGGGGTTCAGCAACCTGAACCTGTTTAAAGGCGCCGAAGCCCTCGACCTGAGCATGAACGCAGCCTACGAGGTGCTGGTGGGGCGGCAGCGCAGCGCCTCTTTGAGGGAGTTTGGCCTGGATGGTGGCCTTACCTACCCCCGCTTTATCCTTCCGTTTGGCTGGCATACCGGCCGCCAGGTCTTGTCGCCAAAGACCCGGGTGTCGGCCGGCGTCAATTTCCTTCACCGAACCGATGCCTTCAGCCTGACCACCCTGCGCCTGCAGTTCGGCTATACCTGGAACCGCCGCCGCTCTACCCAATACAGAGTCAGCCCCCTGGTTTTCAATAGTTTTATTCTCGGCAATATGACAGAGCCACTCGAAGATGAGGTGGTGGGGGGGAGGTTGCTTCGCGAAGGGCTGTTCGAGCAGTTCATCCTTGGCGGGCAGTATTCCTTTATCTACAATTCGAGGCTTGAAGGCGTACACGGCCGCGACTGGTATCTGCGCTGGGACCTGGACCTGTCGGGGAACCTGGCTTATCTGATCCATTCCCTTTCCGGGGCCGGCACCGACGACAGGGGCAATTATGCGGTGTTCGGACAGCCCTTTGCCCAATTTGCCAGGTCGGAAGTCGACCTTCGATACTACTATGAACTCACAGAAGGCCAACTGCTGGCTTCACGCCTGATACTGGGTGCCGGATTTCCGTATGCCAACTCCGACATGCTGCCTTTTGTAAAGCAATTTGTGATTGGCGGATCCAACAGCATCCGGGCTTTTCACCCCAGAACCCTGGGCCCGGGCATCTACGACCAGGGCGAAGAGGAGGTCACCACTTTTGGCATTCACCGTACCGGCGACCTGAAACTGGAAATCAACCTCGAATACCGACTTGCCATCACCGGTCTGCTCAAAGCAGCCCTGTTTGTGGATGCAGGCAATATCTGGCGGCTGGAAGAAGACGAGCAGGTACCGGGGGGTGAGTTCCGCAGCGGGGAGTTTATTATGCAGATCGCCATGGGAGCCGGTACGGGTCTTCGTATCGACCCGGGCTTTTTTGTCCTTCGATTTGATTTCGCTTTTCCCCTGGCCACTCCCTCCACCGCCAACGGCCGCTATTTCGACACCGTGCGGCTCTTTGACGGCCGTTGGCTGCGGGAGAACATCGTCTTTAACTTGGGGATCGGATACCCCTTCTAGATCATTCGATCTTTTTCTCTATCCATCCCGAGCGGTCGGGCGGATCGGGTACCGGCCATTCCCTGGGTGGATCTTCCCGGAGTTTTTGCAGCAACACCTCCACCGCTTTTTCAAGGGAGGGGTCTTCTCCCCTGGCCACTTTGTGCGGGGTGTCGATGACTTCAATGTCGGGATACACACCGATGCCTTCAATGATCCACTCGCCTTCGTCGTTGTAGATGCCAAAACGCGGGACGCCGATGTATCCGCCATCCTTGAGCCCTGCATTGCCGGTCATGCCAACCAGGCCACCCCATGTACGGGTTCCGATGATGGTGCCCAGGCCCAGCTCCCGGAAAAAATACGGAAAGGCATCTCCGCCCGAAGAGCTGAATTGATTGATCAGCATGGCCTTGGGCCCGTCATGGGCCACCCCGGGGGTGCGCATCGGATGCGGCAGACCTGCACGGTACCATTTGGCAAGGGTTTCCCGGGCCAGTATCTCGACCATCCTGTCGGGGATGAAGCCGCCGCCGTTAAAGCGTTCGTCGATAATGAGGGCGTCCTTGTGGTGGTAGGCGTACATGCCCCTGAAGAGTTCCCTGTTGCCGTCGGCGGCCGTATTGGGCACATAGATATACCCGATGCGACCCCCCGACATTTCGTCGACCATGGCCCGGCGGGTGTTTACCCAATCCAGGTGCTTCAGGTTGATCTCACTGGAAATGGGCCGTGTGGTGTAGGTACGGGCGCCATCTGCCGTGGGCCTGTTGTTGACGGTGATGCGGGTGGCAATGCCGACACGGTTTTCAAGGAATTTGTAGGGATTATCGGAGGTGGTTACTTCATGTCCTTCGATACGGATCAGGTAGTCACCCTCCCTTACATCGATTCCTTGCAGGGTAAGAGGCGAACGCCTGCCTCCGTCCCAATTTTCACCGGGATAGATCTTGCGGATGATGTAACGCCTGTTGCGGTGGTCGGCCTCCAGTTCGGCCCCGAGAAGTCCGGTCTCCACCCTTTCGACACGCTCAAAGTCGCCATAATCCACATAGGCGTGCCCGGTATTGGTCTCGGCGATCATTTCGCCGAAAATATAATCCAGGTCGAAACGGTGGTTCAGGTAGGGCAGCAATGCCGAATACCTCTCATAAAAGCCTTCCCAGTCGACCTCGTGCAGGTTTTCCACATAAAAGAAATCGCGGTAAATGCGCCATCCGTCGGTAAATATCTGCTCCCATTCCTTGTGTGGCTCTATGCGCATGGTCAGGTTTTCCAGGTTCAGTTTGCCTTCGCCCGGCTGCTGTCCGGGGGCCAGCCTGGCTACCCCGTAATCGCCCCGGTGCTGGTACAGGAATTTGCTTTCGTCGGCAGACACCACGCCAATGCCAATGCCTTCCATGATCGACTGATCCTGTTGTTCTTTAATCAGGTAGCGCCGCATGCCGGAAGTGGTAAAATAGACCAGACCCTCGCTTACGGCCTGCAAGCCATGATAGCTGCCCGGCGACAACGGAAATGCCACAATCCGCCCGTCCGCTCCTTCGCGCTCAATGCGTACCTCCACCTCCTGGTTGGCTGCAGGATTCTGATCCTGGCTCTCTGCGGGTTCTTCCGTTTCAACAGGCTCAAATAGCCTCGGGCTTTCCCTGGTCAGGTGAAGGCCGTATATACGGGTAGCCCGGTCGTATACATAATCGAATTCAAAAGCCGAAAACCTCAGGTTGAAATCCCGGTTGGATAAAAAGAAGATGTATTGCCCGTCTTTGGAGAACACCGGGTTCCTGTCGCCGAAATTGTCGCCCGTAAGCTGGAAGGCCTCCTCGTCGCCGATATGGTACACCCACACGGCCGACAGTCCGTTCGGGCTGCTTTTGGCGTAGGTAATCCACTGATTGTCGGGCGAAAAGTCGTAATGCCGGATCTCCTCGGCCGTGGGGGTGTCGATTGCCCTGATCTGCCTGTTTTGGATGTCGAGCAGCTGAAGTTTCATGCTGCGATCGAAAAATACCAGGTAGCGGCTGTCGGGCGACCATTTGGGTTGGTACTTCCATCCCTGGCTGCCAGTGGTGATCTGCAGCGGTTCGGCCCCGTCCCTGTTTTCCAAAAGATATACTTCGTATTCGCCGGTGGTATCGGCATAGTAGGCGATCCATCGCCCATTGGGCGACCATTGCGGATAAACGGCCCTTACTCCCTGGCTAAGTGTGAGGTTGCGGATGGTCCCTTCGCCTGCCGGCACAGAGAAAATGTCGCCCCGGGCATCGAAAAGGACCCTGTTCCCCCCCGGTGAAATGGCCATGCTATGGATGTTGTCCTTTACGTTTTTCTGATAGGGCAGGGTGTGGGCATAATCGTATCTGATATTGACCACCACCCTCTCGGGGTTTTCATTATTGAGGTCGAGCCGGTAAAGATGGCCCCCACTCTCATACACCAGCTGTCCTCCGCTCCCGCTTGGCCACATGACATCGAAGTCGTCGTGGAAGGTAAGCTGGCGAACCTGGCCGGTGTTGGTGTTGTATGCATGGATGTTCAGCCATTTGTCGCGGTCGGAAGCAAAATAGATGTGATCGCCATACCAGACCGGGATGTGGTCAGTGCCCTTGAAATCGGTAATCTGTTCTGAATGATCTGCCTCCAGGTCATAGATCCAGAGGTTGGATGCCCTGCCGCCCTTGTAGCGCTTCCAGGTCCTGAATTCGCGGTCTACGTATGCAAAGGCTATTTTGTCGCCTTCGGGAGACAAAACCCCGAATCCTCCGTGTGGGACAGGCAGGGGCTCTTCCAGCCCACCGTTGATGTCGACCAGGAAGTACTTGCCCATCCTGTCTCCATAGGGAGTCCTGTTGCCCCGAAACAACACCTTGCGGCTGTCGGGGGTCCATCCAAGCACCACATTGTCAAACCCTCCGCGCGGTGGCATGGGGCCCACGTCGTTATACCAGGTCAGCTGCCTGGGAGCCCCTCCCGCCGCAGGCATCACATACACCTGCCTCGAACCACTGTATTCGGCAGAGAATGCGATCCATTGCCCATCGGGAGAGATTTTTGGGAACAGTTCCAGGCCCTTGTGGGAGGTCAACTGCCGGGCATCCCCCCCGGTGGCATCCACAGTCCAGATATCGCCGGCAAAGACAAATACGATCTGGTTTCCATTGATGTCGGGAAAGCGCATCATGCGCGCATCCTCAATGGCAGCGAGCTTCCCTGTAAGGATAAAGAGGAAGGCCGCGGCCATCAGCCCT
>PWJC01000035.1 GCA_003560165.1 Bacteroidales bacterium | reverse complement strand
TCTTTTGGCGATCAAAAGAAAAAGTACCAAAAAGAAAAATCGCCGCTCGCTGTGGGCCCTGCTAAAATCTACGGCCGCTTCGCACACGCAGGCCAAGCCGGTCGGCACCATCATCGTACCCATTCATAAGGCCAGTACTGCCTCCCTCGTGGCCTGCTTACTGAAGGCCCTCGCCAGCGAACCGGCCTTGATTTTCACGCAGGCCATCGGTTTTAAATCTGTCTTAAATGTCGTTTATCCACTGTCCCAAGGCAGTGCGTCAGTTAAAACCCGGGAAAATCCCAACAGGTTTAAAAGTTTAATGGTTTAAGTGTTTAATATTCAGTTTTTAAACTTTTCAACTTTTCAACTCTTAAACTTTTTCGTTCATTCGTTCCATCGTTCCTTTCGTTCATTCGTGCCTACTACCTACTACCTACTACCTACTACCTACTACCTACTACCTACTACCTACTGTCTTCGTTCCATCGTCCACCCATCACTATTCCGCCCTTTATTCCGGATTTGGAGCAGAAGGATCCCAGAACACTTCATCGAAATCGACCACCTTGTCGTGGCGTACCTCGATCCCTTCGTTCTCCAGCAGCTGCTGCATGATATCGCTTCCACCAAAATGGTGCTTTCCGGTGAGCACCCCATTGCGGTTTACCACCCTGTGTGCAGGGATGCCCGGATCGGCAACGTGGGAGTGGTTCATGGCCCAGCCCACCATCCTGCTGCTGCCATTGCTGCCCAGGCAGGCAGCTATGGCCCCGTAGGTGCTGACACGGCCCCGGGGTATCCGGCGTACCACCGCATATACCTTCTGGAAAAAGCTGGTATTTTCCATAGGGGTCAGGATCGAAGCGAAAATTTGACGTAGTGTATGGGCAGCCCCCTATCCAGGAATTTTTGTTCGTAATAGGTGCGGATGTCTTTGAGCATGGGGTCGCGTTCCTGACTGCTTCCGTAAAGATCCCTGCAGTGGTCGATCAGGTGGTGCCGGCCTTCGCGGATCACATCCAGGGTGTAGGCGTACAATTCGCTGTTGTCGGTTTTCAGGTGGATGGGACTTCCAATAGCCAGGATGCTGCGGTACCTTTCGAGGAAGGCCTGGGATGTCAGCCGTTTCTTATGCCGGGATCTTCTGAGGTAAGGATCGGGAAAGGTGAGCCAGATCCCCGACACTTCGCCGGGGGCGAAAAAGCGGATCAGCATTTCGGCCTGTATGCGCAAAAAGGAAACATTGTGCAGGCCCTTGTCGAGAGCCGCCCTGGCCCCGGTCCAGATCCTGTCGCCCTTGATGTCGATGCCGATAAAATTGGTACCGGGGCAGGCCTCCGCCAGCCCCACGGTGTATTCGCCCTTTCCGCAACCGATCTCCAGCACGACGGACTGCCCGTTCCCAAACCAGGACTGGCTCCACTGCCCCCTGTTCGGATGGTCTGTGTGGGTATGCAGGTACTGTGGCTGTACGACGTTCGAAAAACTGTTGATCTCCGCGAATTTTTTAAGCTTCTTCTTGGCCACGGTGTGGAGGGATAGGTTGGGACAAATTCAGCGGTGGAGAATCCAGGCCACCTCCCTCAATTCGTCGTCGAGCCTGGCTTTTTCCTCCTGGGCCTGTTCGAGGCTGTGGTAAAACCCATAGGCAACCCGGTGAAAGCCGGCGGGGGTTTGCATGAACACGCTTGCCAGGGGGGCTCCCTGTTCCCGCAGCGATTCGGCAAACTCTCCGGCCCTTATGGGATTGCGAAAACTGCCCACAACCAGGTAGTATACCGGCCTGCCGGCTTCCGGCTCGGGCGGGACAAGCCCGGGATCGGGGGGGCGGGTTTCGGGTTCTTCCACTTCATTGACCTCTTCGACCGGCTGAACTTCGGTTACTGGTGGCTCAACAGGGGATGGGGATGGGGTCTCTACATGGGGGGGGTGATCAACGGAACGGAAAAATCCCTCCTTCCCGAAGAAAAAGTGGAAGTTCAGCAGCAATATGATCAGAATGATCAGCAAGGGGACGATCAGATAGGCCAGCCACCTGAGTGCGGGCGGAAGTCCTCTCTTTTCGGGCTGCTCCCGGATCCTGGCGGGCTCTTCCAATGCTTTTTCCGGAGTTTTCTGCACAGGTGGGGGGATGGGGGCCCGTTCCCGCCTGTCTTCCGGCTCATCATCGGGATCACGCCCGGGCTCAACACCGGCCATATTGCTGATGAAGGGGTCTGCCGCTTTGGCTTCCGGTTCCTTTACATAAGGTACCCCTGTGTTGTTTTCCAGGTAGTTGATGCGGCGGTCGGGCTCAAATACCAGATTGCCGTCGGCTCCGGTGCTGAATACCCCGATGTTCTCGAGTTCCACCATCTTCCCCGCTTCCAGTGAATGGTCGATCTCTTTGATCAGTTTTGGGTAAAAGTCCTTCACCTCTTCCGGGGTCATGTCTTCCTTTTGGGCAATATATGCGGTAAGGGGCGTTTCCCCCTTTCGGGGGGTGGTGTTGAAATCTACGATCTTACTGGGGGATTCCACCACCTTTTTCTCAGGCACGAATCTGGCCGGGACATACCGTGTGGAAAATGTCCCGAAACCCGGAAGAAGCACGGTGTCATGGACAAAAAGCAGCTCGCTGATGTATTTGCCAATCTTCATAATACAGCTGGGAGGTTAATGTGGTGAAGGTTTTTATTTTATGTTGTATCGAAAGAACCGCCGGCAATCTCTGGTCTAAATTATAAAAAAACCATGACAAAACCCTGTTTTGCCCCTCAGACATGATTTGTACTCACCCGAGCAGATTCGGCGGGATCCCTGCGATGTCTCCGGGGGTATCGATGGCAATGGACTCAATGGTGGTTTCCTGGACAAAGATCTCGAAATCGTGTTCGAGCCACCGGAGCTGTTCCAGTTGTTCGGCCTGTTCGAGCTGGCCGGGGCTGAGCAGTGCGATGCGTTCAAGGGTTGCGATGCGGTATGCATACAGCCCCAGGTGCTGATAACAAGGATGTCTGCCCACATCGGCCGAAGTTCGCCTACGGCTGGCATACGGAATGGCTTCCCGGCTGAAATACAGGGCCTTCCCGTTATTGGCAAGCACCACCTTCACCTTGTCGGGGTTGGCAGCTTCTTCTCCCCGGTCGAACTTCCTGGCCAGGGTGGCAATTTGCACCCTCTCATCGGCAAACATCTGCGCGATCTGAGCGATCTGCCGGGGGTCGATAAAGGGCTCGTCGCCCTGGATGTTGATCACGCAGTCATCCGGGCTGTATGTACCCTCTTTGTTAAGATACTGCAGGGCCTCGAGGCATCTTTCGGTGCCGCTGCGATGATGTTTGCCGGTCATAACGGCCTTGCCGAATTCAGCTACGTGGTCAAAAATGCGTGCATCGTCGGTGGCCACCACCACTTCATTCAGGACTTCGCAGCGGCTGGCGCGTTCGACCACCCTATGGATCATCGATCTGCCGCCGATGCGGGCAAGGGGTTTTCCCGGAAACCTGGTGGAGGCATAACGGGCGGGTATGATTCCGATGAACTGCATGGGGAAGTTGTTTACTGGGAAGCGGGACAGATAGCCTGACTGCGGTCGGCCACCCTCATCAGAACAGGCCGTGGATCTCCGCATCGATCTTCTGGATCACCAGACCCAGGTCGGCCTGCCGTTCGTCGAATTTGACGTTGTCGACATCGATCACCAGCAAATTGCCCTGGTCATATCCCGAAATCCAGGCTTCGTATCTTTCGTTGAGTTTCTTCAGGTAGTCGAGGCGGATGGAATTTTCGTACTCCCTCCCCCTTTTCTGGATCTGGCTAACCAGGGTGGGAACACTGGCTTTTAAATAGATCAGCAGGTCGGGTGGATTAATGAATGAACTCATCAGTTCGAACAAACTGGAGTAGTTGTTGAAATCTCTTGAAGACATAAGCCCCATTGCGTGCAGATTGGGAGCGAAAATATAGGCATCCTCATAAATGGTACGGTCCTGGATTACTTTCTTATCGCCCTTGCGGATCTCCACCACCTGCCGGAACCGGCTGTTCAGAAAATACACCTGCAGGTTGAACGACCAGCGCTGCATGTCTTCGTAAAAATTATTCAGGTATGGATTGGTGTCTACGTCCTCGTAATGGGCTTCCCAGCCGTAATGCCTGGCCAGCAAGGCGGCAAGTGTGGTTTTCCCCGAACCGATATTCCCGGCAATGGCGATGTGCATGGCAATGTGGATTTTTGAATGAAACAAATATACATGATTTTTTTTCGTTCGAACTTGCACACAAACGAATGAAAAAAAATCATGTGAAAGCGAAGCGTTTCCTTCTGTACACCAGCATTTTGTATATTGTTTTTTTACAAAATGATGGTGTTATTTACAGAAGAAATATACCTGATTTTTTCCCCTGCATGCACCCCCTCAGGAGTCCTTTTCCAGGAAAGCCAGGATCTCGTCAACGTACTTCCTGTTGTTGTACAGCCGGGGCACTTTGTTCTGCCCCCCGATTTTGCCTTTCGATTTAAGCCACCTGAAAAAGGTCTTTTCGGGTACGCTGCGGACCTTTGGCCTTTTCAGCATGAGGTCGCCGCTGCGTTTGGCCTCGTAGTCTGAATTCAGATTCTTGAGCTCGCTATCAAGAATGCCGGCAAAACCTTCCAGGTCGTTTGGGGGGATCTCAAATTCGATGAGGTATTCGTGAGCGGCCGATGCCTGGTCGTCCAGATAGATGGGAGCTGCCGTGTATTCGCTGATCACCGCCGAGGTCTGCCTGCAGGCTTCGTCCAGGGCCTTTTCGGCATTGTCGATGATGACTTCTTCGCCAAAAGCGTTGATGAAGTTTTTGGTGCGTCCGGATATCCTGATGCGGTATGGGGAGAGGCTGGTGAAGCGAACGGTGTCGCCGATCACATACCTCCACAGCCCACCGTTGGTAGAGATGACCATGGCATAATTCCTGTCTTTCTCCACCTCACCAAGCGAACAGGCCAGCGGATGCTCCTTGCCGAACTCCTCCAAGGGGATGAATTCGTAAAAGATACCGTAATCCAGCATCAGCAACATGTCGTTGGCATCTGGCCTGTCCTGGATGCCGAAAAAGCCTTCCGACGCATTGTAGGTTTCAAGGTAGTGCATTCTGCCCGAGGGGATCAGGTTCTCAAATTGCCTGCGGTAGGGCGAAAAACTCACCCCCCCGTGAATAAAAAGCTCCAGATTGGGCCAGACCTCCAGCATGTGTTCGCGCCCGGTAATTTCCAGGATGCGTCTGAGCAGGATTAGGTTCCATGAAGGGACCCCGCTGAAATTGGTCACGTTTTGCCTGGCCGTGGCCCGGGCGATCCTGTCCAGTTTTTTCTCCCAGTTGTCGATCAGGGCCAGGGACAGGGTGGGTGTGCGGAAAATTTCGGCATAAAAAGGGGAATTCTGCAACAGCACGGCAGAGAGGTCACCCACATAGGTTTTGTTGTTGAGTTCGCTTACGTTGTGACTGCCGCCCATCACCAGGCCTTTTCCCTCAAATACCTTCGATCGTGGATGATGATGGCAATAAAGGGCCATCACGTCTCTGCCGGCCCTGTAATGACAACGCTTGAGGCTTTCGCTGCTGATGGGGATGTATTTGCTTTTGTCACTGGTTGTTCCCGATGACTTGGCGAACCAACGGATCCGCCCCGGCCACATGATGTTGCGTTCTCCTTTCATCAGGCGTTCTACGGCCGGTTTGAGTGTGTCGTAATCGATGACGGGAAGCGAATCGCGGAAGTCTGCGTAGGAGCGAATCTGCGAAAAGCCGTGCTTTTTGCCGTATTCTGTGTCGCGCGCCGTATGCAGCAGGTTCAACAGGCTTTTCTGCTGTACCTCCAGGGGGTTGGACTTAAAATAATCTATTCCGGGGATGCGTTGTTTTACGAACCAGGAAGTAATCGGATGGACCAGTGACATTCGGCTAGCTTGTTTATCTTTTTGTACGAATGCAAAATTAACCATTATCATCAATTTGGACAGACATTTTTCGTGTCCGGGGCATCGATTTGGGACGGGTTGTTTAGTCGAATGGATTAAAAGTCTTAATTTTGGACTACGTTAACGCATCAAAAAACAATTGGAAAACACTTTGGGCTTACTGAAAAAAATCACCGGACTGCAGCAATATTCGCAGAAACAGCGGTGGAAACTCTATCTGTTGGGCTTTGCTGCGTTGATTGTATTTGCATCGCTCTACTATACCGACATCATGGTCAGGAAGATCGCCCACGACGAACGGCAGCGGGTGGAACTCTGGGCCGATGCCATCCGCAAGCGCGAAACCCTGCTGCGCGACAGCGAACACCTGTTTGGCCTGATACAGGATGAGGAAAGAAAACGTGTGGAACTTTTCCTCCAGGTATATGACCGGCTTAACCGCCAGCAAATAGACCGGGAGACCCTGACCTTTTACACCCATGTATTGCAAAGCAATACCACCATTCCCCTGGTGCTTGCTGATGAGGACGGCGAGGTGGTCAGCAGCAGCAACCTTCCTGACTACCTTCGCGAATACAGCAGCCTTACCGGCGAAATGGCCGACTTTTTCTCCATATACCCCCCACTGACATTCCCCATCATCGGCGGCCACCGTTACATCTATTATCAGGACTCAAAGGTGTTTGCCGAACTCAGGGCCGTGCTCGATGATCTGATCGACACCTTTATATCGGACATCGTGGTCAATTCTGCCAATGTTCCGGTGATCGTGGTCGATGCTGCCCATAACCGCCTGATCGCCCACGGGAATATTCAGGGAGTGGATTTCGACCATCCTTCGCAGGTGGCTGAGCTGATCCAGTCTATGGCCGGCAAAAACCGCTATTTGTCGGTACACCTTCCAACCTACGGGCAGTCGTACGTGTACTACACCAATTCCTTTTTGCTGACCCAGCTGCGGTATTATCCGCTGGCCCAGTTCCTGGCCATCGGCATTTTCCTGCTGCTGGCCTATGTGCTTTTCAGTGTGGCCCGCAATGCAGAGCAGAACCAGGTTTGGGTGGGGATGTCGAAAGAGACCGCACACCAGTTGGGTACCCCGTTGTCGTCGCTGATCGCCTGGGTGGAACTCTTGAAAATGAAGGGCGTTGATGAAGACACCATCGACGAGATTTCCAAAGACGTCCGGCGGCTCGAGAACATCACCGAGCGCTTTTCCAAGATCGGGTCGCCACCGAAACTGGTGGAGGGCAACATTACCGAAACCATCGAGGAGGTGGTGGAATACATGAAGAAACGCACCTCCAAAAAAGTATCTTTCAAGGTGGCTGCTCCCATGCAACCGGTGATCGTGCCCCACAACAACAATCTTTTTGGCTGGGTGGTGGAGAATATTGTGAAAAATGCCATCGATGCCATGAAAGGGGTTGGTGCCATCTACATTTCGGTCGAAGAGCAGGATAAAAACGTATTGGTTGACATCTCCGACGACGGCAAAGGCATCCTTCCGTCAAGGCACAAGGCGATTTTCAATCCGGGGTACAGCGACAAAAAAATGGGCTGGGGCCTGGGTTTGTCGCTGAGCAAGCGCATCATTGAGAACTACCATAATGGCAAACTCTTTGTCAGGCATTCGGCCATCAACCAGGGCACTACCTTCAGGATTTCCCTGCGCAAACAATCATCAGAAAACTGACCGGCATGCAACACAAAACCCTCATTGCCTTTTTGCTTATGCTGCTGTGCCTGCCGGGCCATGCAGGCGGAGGTGTGCGAAGGCTCATGCTGCAGATGGAGACGCAGAGTCTGCAGGCCGGCCAGATGGCCGAGGTGCGGGCCGAAATGTTTTACCAGGCATTGAACGGCAGGCTGCTTACGCGCTTCACCCTTCCCCCGGGCGAGATCATGATCACCAACCACCTGGGAGAGTTGTCGGTTTACAACGAGGCGGAGAACAAGGTCTACCGTACCCAAAGCCTGGAGTATAGTTCGACAAACAATTTGCTGTATTTTTTCCTCCACGGCAAAGTGCTTGACCTCGGCCTGGGGTCCATGGGCTTTGAGCAGGAGAAACCCGTTTTCAGCGACGATCTGATGATCACCCGCTGGTTGCCACCGGCCTCGCTCAGGCATCTGTTCTCATCGGTCGAACTGGTTCACCAGGGCCATCTGCCCATTTATGCAGCCTATTACGATGCCGGGGGCGGGATGGTCAAAAAGGTATATTATTCAGACTATTACCAGCTCCCCGAACTCGATCTGCCCATGACCGTCACCGAATTCAGTTACCTGCCCGGTGGGGATTCCATTGTAAGCCGGATCAGGTTTTCGGACGTGCGCATCAATCAGGATGCCGCCAGCCCCTGGTTTGATTTTCAAATTCCCGACGATGCACGGATTATCGATTAACCCCTCCCTGTTATTGGCCCTGCTGCTGATGCTGCCCGCCTCACTGAACGCCCAGGAACCGCTTTCGGATACCCAACTGCTTGCCGTCAGGATATCGCCCGGGCCGCCCTCTCAACCGGAGCGCATATCCCTGATGCCGGCCGGGAACCAAGGGACTTTGGCCAGGTTTAACCCCATAGGCATCAGCCTGTCGGGGATGATGTATGTTTACCAGCGTTTTGTATCGCCCCAGATGCCTTCTGAATGTCTCTACCACACCTCGTGCTCGGCTTTCAGCAAGCAGCTGATACGGGATCATGGCCTGCTGAAGGGTGTGCTTTCCACCGCCGACCGCCTGATGCGCTGCCATCGCCTGGCGGCCCTCGACGTGCATCCCATGCATATTCATGAGGTGTCGGGCAAAGTGGAGGAAAACACTTCCATGTACAAAAGGCATTGGCCATGAGGTTGTCTTGCTTTTTTCTGTATCTGCTCATGTTGACGCTGTCACTGCCCGCGGTGGCACGGCAGGATCCGGGCAGCGGCGCAGACCCGTCGGGGATATTGCCCTCAAACCATCGCAGGGCAGGGGTTGCCGACGAGGCGATCAGGGCGGAACTCGATTTTGTGCTTTACCTGATGGGAAGGGGGGATTTCCGCGAAAGCCTTTTCCTTTTGGAAGGTTTGGGGCCGGGCTCTGCCAGCCTGGAGGATTCCCTGCACTATCTGACCGGCTGGGTATTATACCACCAGAAAATGCTGGAACCTTCGGCCAGCCGCTTGATGCAGGTGAGCTACGAAAGCCCGGTGTATCATAAATCGCATTTTTTTGCGGCCTACAACCTGGCCCATGCCGGCAATACCCGGCAGGCCCGTTCGGTGCTTCAGTCGGTGGAGGTGGCCGGAAGCGGACTCCCCCTTGCCATGCTGGGGTTTCAGCTGGGCGGGATCGACCTGCTGGAGCGTAATCTCGACGCTTATGCCGCCGCTGCCCCCGGCAGGGTTTCGGGTCACCATGCCCTGGCCCATCACGAAGGCCGCATGCAACAGCATTATACGAGATTGCGCAGCAGCAGCCAGCCTGTCCCCATGGTGGCCGCCGGGCTGTCGGCGATTGTCCCCGGCCTTGGGAAGATATATGCCGGCAAACCAGCCGAAGGCATCGCCGCTTTCCTGTATACCACGGCCCTGGGCCTGGCCGCTTATGACGCATACCGGGGCGGGGGAACCGGCAACCCCCTCTTCCTTGTTACTGCAACGGTGACTGCCGTGTTTTATGGCGGGAACATTCTGGGCAGCGCCACCGCAGCCCGCCGCACCCAAAACGAATTCAAACATGAGATGGACCAGCGTATTTTGTTTGACATGCACATTCCTCTTCGCAACGCCTACCCATAGTGCGGCAGACAGCCAGGGCGACCAACTGGCCGGTGCCGACAGCCTGTTTGCCCAAGGAAGGTATTTTGAAGCCTCCATTGCCTATGAGAGGGTGTATTTTCGTCCTGCCTCGGCCCGGCAGCAAGTGAGGGCAAACCTGGGCAAGGCAGCCGCCATGAAGCAAATGGGCGACTTTGCCGGGGCGGGCCGCGACCTGCAGCGTTCCCTTGCATACCGGGCAGATGATTCGCTGCGGCAGGAGGTATTGTATGAGCTGGCTTTTTGTGCCTATATGTCGGGTGGGCTTGCCCGGACGCAGTCTTTTTTGATGCAGTACAGGCATGGACTGGAGGGTGGCATCCCGGGAAGCCGGATCTTTTTGCTGGAGGGCCTGGTGATGGCAGAGCAGGGTGAGTGGGAAGCCCTTCGACTGCATCTGGAGCAGTGGAGCTCACATTCGGATTCCGGACCCCGAATGCAAAATGAATTACTGGGCCGATACGACGAATTGCTGATAAGCCATGGGGCAGGAGAAAAGCCCAAAGATGCCCGGAAGGCCAGGCGGTGGTCTACCTTTGTGCCTGGAGCAGGGCAGATTTATGCGGGCGAACCGGGGTGGGGAGCCCTGAATGCCTTTTCTCAGCTGGCAGCCCTGGGTGGTGCGGTGCTGCTGGGCTGGCATTCGTATTATATAGCCGGTGGTGTGCTGGGTCTGGGCACCTTTCAGTCGCTGTATTTCGGAGGCATCCGTCATGCCGCCGAACTGGCGGAGGCATACAACAACAGCCACCAGGAAAGGATCCGGGCGGCTGTCGGTACATTTTTGATCCGGGTAGCCCCGGACCTTTCTACCACATAAAGAAACTGGGATTGTCCACGTATTTTGTTATGTCGTCGTTGATCAGGCCGATGAGCAGCATCACCCAGTCGACAAATGCGACGATCCCGCAACCTCCCAGCGTGAGTATGTAGGCTACAATGGTCCCGGTCGAGGTACCCAGGTAGGCACGGTGTATGCCAAGGGGTCCCAGGAACCATGCCAGCACAAAGGCCACGGCAGGGTCTTTGCCGTGATCGGTAAGTATTGCTGTGGAAGCATTGGCCAGGGGAGCCATGTTGTACATAGACAGCATATCCACCTGTTCGGCTTCGGCGAACAGGTGATCTACGGCGGCATGATCTGCGAAATACTGGCTGTTGTTGGCCTGCACGGTGGCCAGACCCAACAGTAGGATCAATGTGGACAGTAGCAGTCGTTTCATTGGTTGGATTTTTTTCCTTGAAATAATGTTTTTCAAAAACAAATATAGGAAAATTAAAACAACCGGCAAATAAAAGCGAAAGCCGGAAATAAATTTTTCCGGGTCCCTACTTTTTTTCCCTTTTGAAACACATGAACCAATCCAGGCAATACTGGTCTTCTTCTTTGGAGGCCACCCTGTCTTTGGCCACGCCGCATGATCCGGGAGGGGGTATGATCACATCCTCGCCGGGCTGCCAGTTGGCCGGGGTAGCGATCTGTTCCCTATCGGCCTTTTGCATGGCGATGATCATGCGCATGATCTCATCCATGTTGCGCCCTGTGCTCAGAGGATAGTACAAAATGGCCTTTACCCTGGCGTCGGGGTCCATAATGAATACCGCACGAACTGCCTGGGTCGTGGATGCATTGGGCTGCAGCATGCCGAATTTTTTCGACACCTCCATTTTCAGGTCCTCGATTACCGGGAAATTGACCTCTACGTTTTTCATCCCCCTGAATTCGATTTTTTCCTTAATGGTCCTGAGCCAGGCAATATGGGCGTAGATGCTGTCGATCGAAAGCCCGATCAATTCGGTGTTGTACTTGCGGAAATCTTCCTGCATGGTGGCAAAGGTCATGAACTCTGTGGTGCACACCGGAGTGAAGTCGGCCGGGTGGCTGAACAGTATCACCCATTTGCCCTTGTAGTCTTCGGGGAAATTAATCGGGCCCATGGTGGTCTTGGCCCTGAAGGCGGGAGCGGGATCTCCGATCAGCGGCATCCTGACCATTTCTTCCTGCCGTTTTTTTTGTTCGTCCATTTTTAAGTGAATTTTTAGGGTTAATAAAGGTTGCTAAGTATTTCACAACATGTTTTGCATCTGAATGACTTGTCAACAAGGCAAGGTGACTATTTGTTTTGACTGGGAGAAAAAAACCCGTACATTTGCGCCGGAACAACACATTATCAACGAACAAACCCAACCAATCTGCTATGAAAAAGACGCTGATACTGTTTACCCTGCTGGCAGTTGCCCTGGCCACCCCGGCCCTTTCCGGTGATGAAGCCCGATTGCTCCGCTTTCCGGCGATACACGGCGACCAAGTGGTTTTTTCCTATGCCGGCCACCTGTATACCGTTGACAGTCAAGGAGGCATTGCGCGAAAACTGACCAGTCACGATGGCTACGAAATGTTTGCCCGTTTCAGCCCCGACGGCAGTCAACTCGCCTTTACCGGGCAGTACGATGGCAATACCGAAGTATACCTCATGCCCGCAATGGGCGGGGCACCCAGGCGACTGACCTACACGGCGACGCTTGGTCGCGACGACCTTTCCGACAGGATGGGCCCCAACAACATCGTGATGGGCTGGAAGGACGACGAGCATATTGTTTTCCGCTCGAGGAAAAGGTCGTTCAACGCCTTCAAGGGAGGCTTGTACGTGGTGAATATCCATGGCGGGCTCCCGGAGCAGCTTCCCGTTCCCGAAGGAGGCTGGATCAGTTTTTCGGACAACGGGGAACGATTTATCTATAACCGCGTATTCAGGGAATTCCGTACCTGGAAATACTATGCCGGCGGAATGGCCGACGACCTGTGGCTGCACGACCTTTCCGACCGCTCCACCACCAACCTTACCAGCCACGACTCCCAGGATATTTTTCCGATGTGGGTCGGCGACCAGGTATACTTTCTGTCCGATCGTGACGGAAGGATGAATTTGTTTGTTTACGATCTTCCATCGGGTCAGACCAGGAAGCTTACCCATTTCGAGGAGTTCGACATCAAGTTCCCCTCCCTGGGCGACCGGGCCATCGTGTTTGAGAACGGGGGGTACCTCTATACCTTTGACCTGGACACCGGGGCGGCGAGCCGCATCAATATCCGCATGGCCGAGGATCTGGCTATCGGGCGGGATCAGCGCAAGGATGCCTCACGGGCTATCCGCACCGCCTCCCTGTCGCCCGATGGCAGCCGCATCGCTTTCGGAGCCAGGGGCGATGTGTGGAGCGTGCCCGTAAAAAGCGGGATCACCCGCAACCAGACAGCCACCTCCGGGGTCCATGAACGGAACGTGACCTGGTCGCCCGACGGTCGCTATATTGCCTATATATCCGATGCAAGCGGAGAGAACGAGGTATATATCATGCCCCAGGACGGGCGCGGGGAGGCCGTGCAGCTGACCACGGGTGCCGATACCTACAAATACAGTTTGCAGTGGTCGCCCGATGCCGGCAAGATCATGTGGTCGGACAAAAAGCTGCGGCTGCAGTTTGTTGACATTAACAGCCGGGAGGTGACCCTGATCGACCAGGCCGAGGCCTCGGAGATCACCCAGTACACCTGGTCGCCCGATAGCCGCTGGGTGAGTTATACCCGGCCCGAAATTGATCACTATTCCAGGATCTTTGTCTACAACCTGGAAAGCGGAGAGGCTTTCCCGGTAACCGACGGTTGGTATGCCTCTTCAGGACCCTCTTTCTGCGACCGGGGCAACTACCTTTTCTTTGTTTCCAACCGTGATTTTAATCCCATCTATAGTCGCACCGAGTGGAATCATGCCTACACCGACATGAGCCGGGTGTATTTTGTGACACTGCGGGAAGATGTGCCTTCCTTTATCAGGCCGAAAAACCAGGAGGTGGAGATCCAGGGCAACGGCCAGGACACGGCCGGACAGGGTTCGGATGCCGGTGCCACTCAGGTGGTGATCCATGCCGAAACCATCAAAGACAGGATCGCCGCCCTGCCAATCGATGTTTCCAGCTATTTTGGCATACAGGCCGTGGGCAATCACCTGTATTACATGAAACGCTCCTTTGGCGATGACCGCTCAAGCCTGATGATGTTCAACATGGAGAGCCAGCAGGAAACCCGGTTGTCAGACATTGCCGGTTACCAGATCAGTGCCGACAAAAAAAAGATGCTGGTACTACAGAGGGGGCGCTATGCAGTGATCGACCTGCCCAGGTCGGCCTTTACGGTCAACGACTTTGTGGACGTGTCGAACATGCAGGTATGGGTCAACCTCAAAGCAGAATGGGAGCAGATCTATCACGAAACCTGGCGTCAGATGAGGGATTTCTTCTATGCGCCGAATATGCACGGGGTAGACTGGGAGGCGATGCGTGAGAAATACCTCCCCCTTGTAGCCCATGTGAACAACCGCCTCGACCTGACCTATGTCCTGGGCGAAATGGTGGGAGAGCTCAATGTTGGCCATGCCTATGTTGGCGGGGGCGATGTGATACAACCCGAACGCATTCCCATGGGGCTGCTTGGGGCCGACCTGAGCCGCGATGCATCGGGGTATTACCGGATCGACCGCATACTGAAAGGTCAGAACTGGACCGGTTCGCGTCGCTCACCCCTTACCGAGATCGGCATCGAGGTGAGCGAGGGCGAATACATCCTTGCCGTGAACGGCCGCCGGACAAATGCCCTGGACAATATTTACGAGTCCCTTATCGGAACTGCCGGTCAGCAGGTGGAACTCACTGTCGGCAACAGCCCCGATCCGTCAGCTGCCCGTTCTGTGGTTGTCGTGCCCATTGCCGACGAGTCGGATTTGTATTACTATAACTGGGTGCAGGAAAACATACGCAAGGTGAGCGAGGCTACCGGCGGCAGGGTGGGGTACATTCATGTGCCCGACATGGGCCCTGCGGGCCTGAATGAATTCGTGCAGCATTTCTATCCGCAGCTGCGCAAGGAAGCACTGATTATCGACGTAAGGGGCAATGGGGGGGGCAATGTGTCGCCCATGCTGATCGAAAGGCTGTCGAGAGAATTGACGGGTTTGTCCATGTCGCGTAATACCGCTCCCGGAACCCGGCCTGCACAGATCCACCTGGGTCCGAAAATCTGTTTGATCGACAGGTACTCGGCATCCGACGGCGACCTTTTCCCCTATCAATTCCAGAAGCTGGGCCTGGGCCCATTGATCGGTACCACCACCTGGGGCGGGGTAGTAGGTATCCGTGGGTCATTGCCCTTTATCGACGGGGGCACCCTGTCCAAACCGGAGTTTGCCCCCTACGATATCCGGGGCGAAGACTGGATCATTGAAGGCATCGGGGTGCATCCCGACATCTTTATCGACAACGACCCGGCCAGGGAGTTCGACGGCATTGACGAGCAGCTGCAGCGCGGCATCGAAGAAGCCCTGAAACTGATGGAGGAATACGACCAGAAGATCCACCCCATACCGCCGTATCCGGACAGGAGCAGGCAGTAGTGTAGTAGGTAGTAGGTAGTAGGTAGTAGGTAGATTTTGGCTTTTGGCTTTTGGGTTTTGGGTTTTGGGTTTTGGGTTTTGGGTTTTTAAACTTTTCAACTCTTCAACTCTTCAACTCTTCAACTCTTCAACTCTTCAACTCTTCAACTCTTAAACTCTTAAACTCTTAAACTCTTAAACTCTTAAACTCATCACTATTCCGTCTTCTATCTTCTATCTTCTATCTTCTATCTTCTATCTTCTATCTTCTATCTT
>PWJC01000054.1 GCA_003560165.1 Bacteroidales bacterium | reverse complement strand
TTCGGGGGTCGAAGGCCTGCCCCGCTGCCCTCCGCACGCTGATGACAAAGTGATCGGTGACCCAGAGGATGGGAAAGAGTTCTTCGTTAAAGACCACGATGGCTGAACTTGCATCGGGATAGCGGAGTATAACATGGGTCAGGTGCATGCCCTCGTACTCGACGTCACTGGCCCCTTCGATTTTGCCGGCCGTTTCTTTCAGCCCGTGGAAGAACCCGGAAAAGCCTTCTTCGTGGTCGGCGACCGAGAGGATATCGCTTTCCGGGTCGTTGTGTTCATACACCATGCTTTCGACTTTTTCAACCTCCAGCTGCACGACCATGTCGTAGTCCTGTACTTCAATACTTTTTTCGATGGGCTTGATGAAGGGCATGGCGGACGTAACGGTGTATTGGCCTGACTGCATCAGCAGGGTGTCGGGTGTGGTGATCTCCTGCCTGAAATAGGCCCCGCTGACCACGATCTCTGTTTGCATGGGGTTGCCATCTTCGCCGGCCGAGGCAAATGCCACGAGGTTGTTCCGTTTCATGGGGAACAGCATGGTCGTGTCTTGGGTAAGCCAGGTGTTCAGCGTTTTGGTGGTGTACCGTTCTTTCGATACGGCAATGCTGTAGTCGGGATGGGTTTGTTTTTCACCGTCCGGTCCTTCAGGGCCATCGGGAAAAGCTGCCGGGGTATCGCTCATCGGCAGCAACGAAAGGGCCTGCCCGGCATGCCCGCCGCCGCCGCCTGTTTTGATCAGCCGTATTGTCCTGCTTTCCACCCCCCTGATGTTCAGGAAATAGATGCCGGGATGCAGGTGATCAAGCCTCAGCTTGAGGGTGTAGGTCCCGGGTTCGAGGTCGAACTGCGCTGAGGCCAGCTGCCCCCCCAGCAGGTTTACCAGGCTTGCGTACACGTTCTGGGGCACCTCTGCAAAGAGCGTAAGGCTGCTTTGTTGCTCAAAGGGGTTGGGGGAATTTTGTCCGGCCCGCAGCCCCCGCCCGGGCCCCAGGATTTGGTCCAGGCCGGTAATGGTGTGCACAAAGAGTGCGTTTCCCTGCGCATCGGTCTGTGCCGACTGCACCTCATGGCCGCGGTAGTACAGGATGGCGCTTGCTGACTGCAGTGGGCGCTCGCTGTAATGATCGATTGCGGTCAGGTTGACGGTGATCGTACGCTGGGTTTGCGGAAGCCCCGTCGCCGGGCTCAGCAGCAGGGCCATGCCTGCAATGAGGAATCGTTTACATACCATGATAAAGGCGTTTATGCCCGCCCCCCGCCTGTATGGTCGGTTCCTCCGGAATGATCTTTTCTGCCTGTGCCTGTGCAACTCCGTTTTCTCCCGTAATGGGGGGCAATGCGGGTTTGATGCAATGCGTCAGATGCTAACAGGATTCGATATACAAGATAGAATAAATCCTGAATAAACACAAACGAACAGTTAGGTGTTTTGACGGATTATACAGGCAACAGGCGCAGTAAATGCCCAACCCGGAAAATGGAGTAACCGCTCAAGCTGTTATTTGGTGTATTAAGGAAAAAATTCAAAACGCAAACAGACCGGCATTTGTTTGTTTTTTACATTTAGTCCATAAAGTTAAAATCAAAAACATATAAAATGGTCGATTAAAAGATAAATAAATCTGATCGTGCAGGCCAAAATGCTACGGCCTCTTTATGTACGCATCAACTGCAGCCTAAACTCAGCCTGCGTTGGCCGTGTCATAACCCGCGTCTGGATAAATAGTTGCAAAGCCAAAATAACACATAATGGAAAATCCGATTTTTTGGAAAACTCTGGCCCTGCTTGCGGGGCTGTTGCTGCTGACCTCTTCCGCCTGGGGGCAAACAACGGTGGTTTATTGGGACTTTGATGATGAGTCCAGACGAACAGCGGTCATCGATGAAGATCCCAACAACATTACCCTTTATACCGCCGATGTGGGAACAGGCATTCTCAGCCTTGCCGGACCCGGTATGACAGGATGGGTGCAGGGTGCTGTCGGAACGGATCGGCTAGCACCTAATAGCAACGGATGGGATGATGGCAAAGGCATAAAGTATTGGATGGTGACTACATCTACCACCGACTTTAACACGTTGATTTTAAGCTCAACTCAAAGGGGGAGCAATACGGGGCCAAGAGATTTTAAGGTGCAGTATTCTACCGATGGAACGAACTGGACGGATGTGCCAGACGCCAATATTGCGGTGGCCAATAATTTTACTTCTGGCGTACTTGATGAGGTTGAGTTGCCAGAAGCATGTGAGGATCAAGAAACACTGCATCTGCGTTGGATTATGACAAGTAATTCAAGTGTAGATGGTGGAACTGTGGCTAGTGCTGGCACAAATCGTATTGATGGCATTCATCTGACTGGCCAAACCGAAGACCCCATTCTGACGAGCGATCCTAATGCAGTTGCCTCCTTATACTATGTTTTGGATAATGGCCCTTCAGGGGCCCAGTCTTTTGAGCTAACCGGGATAAACCTTAATGGGACGGGTGTAACCATTACCGCCCCTGACAACTTCAAGGTTTCACAAGATGAAGCAACAGGCTTTGGAGAAGGCATCACCCTGGCGGATTATGATGGCTCTGCCGAAACTATCTGGGTTCAACTTAAAGCAGGTCTTTCGGTTGATACCTATTCCGGATATGTATTGATCAACGGAGGTGGGGCAAATCCCATTAATGTTGCAGTGAGTGGAGCGGTGACACTCCCTTTGTTGGTTTCATATCCCATTGAGGCAGAAGATGACCGTGCAGCAAGGGCTCATGCAGACAATGTATCAGGAACAATCCTGGATGTTTCTCAAGGCAGTATAATCTTTGATAACGCACAACCAGATACCTGGACCGGGCCTCTTCCTTATGCACAAGGAAATACCGGTTGGGGTGCGAAAACAGCAACCGGGGGAAAATACTTCTACTTTAATGTTTTCGCATCACCAGGCCATACTCTGAACATTGCCGGCATTGAATTCGAGGAACGGGCAACCGGAGCAGGACCTTCGGCGTTTGCTGTTTTTGTTAATGGAATAAATATTGAAGAAAAGGACGTTCCGGATAGCGACACCCGCCAACAGATCATTCCCATTTCCGGTGTCACCGGACAAACCCAGGTGGAGTTCTGGTTTGCGGGATGGGATAATGGTTCACGATCTACAAGCGGTGGAGGTCAATGGCGTGTCAACGATTTCAAAATCTACGGAAGCGTGCACGAAGTTCCGCCCACTGTATATACCGGTACAGGCAACTGGAACGATGTTGAGAACTGGTCCGACGGAGTTCCCGGCGAAATATCCAAAGCAGTCGTTGAAGGCGAAGTCACCATCGCAACAACAGCTGAAGTGCTTGACCTGATCGTTGAAAACGAAGCATCCCTGACGATCACTTCTTCCGGCAAGCTCTCTGTATACGGCTCTCTGTCCAACAACGCAGGCAGTTCAGGTCTCATTGTACAGTCCGATGCCTCCGGTACGGGCTCCCTGGTTCACAACAACGATGGTGTAGTAGCTGCCGTTGAACGGTATATCGAGGCGGTGCCCAACTGGCCCGATAAAGACGACGGCACCCGGGGATGGCATTTTGTTTCGTCTCCTGTCGGAAATCAATCAATTGAAGACAACTGGACACCAACTGGCGAAGGCAATGACTACGATTTTTATGCATGGGACGAAGCACCTCCCGGTACATGGCTGAATCAGAAAGTGGAAGCCAATGAAATTGCAACGTTTATTCCAGGAAAGGCTTACCTGGTGGCTTACCAACAACCCGGCACAAAGGAGTTTGCCGGTGCGCTCAACAATGGAGATGTCATCGTTTCGCTTCAAATGAGTGGCGGAAAGGCCGGAAAGGACTGGACATACGAACCCGGTTGGAATCTGATCGGCAACCCCTATCCCTCTGCAATCGACTGGAATGGAGCAGATCATGACCCATCCTTCCAAAACGTTTTTGCTTACATATATGATCGCACCGCCGGTAATGGTGGCGACTATACGATGATTGACGGTAGTGTGGCGGGATCCTTCATCCCTGCACATCAGGGGTTCTTTGTGCTGGCAAACGAGAACCCGGGAGATTTCACCTTCACCAATGATATGCGTGGAC
>PWJC01000164.1 GCA_003560165.1 Bacteroidales bacterium | reverse complement strand
TTGGCTATTGGCTATTGGCTATTGGCTGTTGGATTTTGGCTTCTTAAACTTTTCAACTTTTCAACTCTTCAACTTTTCAACTTTTCAACTTTCTTCTTCCTACCTACTACCTACTACTTACTGCCTTCTATCTTCTCCCTCCACCTTTACTGCCTCGCAATCCAGGGCGCAGGGTTCAGTTTGTCGTTCCCTTTCCAGATTTCAAGGTGTAGCAGGGTGCGCGCATCCCGGTGGTTGGTGCCCACAACACCGATCTCGTCTCTGGCATTCAGCCTTTGCCCGTTGATGACAAACACCTCCGAGAGGTTTGAATACACGCTGAGGTATTCGCCGTGGCGCACAATGACCGCATAATGGCCCCCGGGCACCGATATGACCCGCGAAACGGTGCCGTCGAAAATGACCCTGGCCATGGCCCCTTCGTGGGTGCTGATGTCTACCCCGTTGTTGGAGATCTTGATGCCGGGCAGCACCGGGTGGGGCTGTTCGCCGAAGTGGCCGGTAATGACCCCTCTTTCGGTGGGCCAGGGAAGCACCCCCCGGTTTTCGGCAAAATTGTCGGAGAGCAGCTGTTCTTCGGGGGTGAGGGCAAACATATCGGTGGTGTGCCGCCCTTCGGCCCTGGCCTGCTCCTGGGCCCTGCGCCGCTCTTCGGCAATAACCTGGCGAATTTGGTTTTGCAGCTGCCGGGCCGCCTCTTCCTGTTCATTGAGTTGTTGCAAGAGTTCCTGCTCCCTTGTCTGAAGCTGGGTAACGGTCCGCTGCTGGGCATCCTTTTCCCTGGCCAGGTCGCGCACCTCGGTGCGCTGCCGTGCCAGCAACAACTGTTGACGGTCGCGCTCATTTTCCAGTTCTGCGATCTGCAGACCGATCTGTTGCCGGGTTTCCTGGATTTGTCCGGCCTGGAGTTGCCGGTGGCGCGCATATTGCTGGAGGTAACGCATCCGGAGATAGGCCTGGTTAAAATCCCGGGAGGAGAAGATGAACATCAGCCGCTGGATGGCATCCTGGTTGCGGGCGGCCTGCTGTATCATGCGGGCATACGAAATCTTGAGTTCTTCCAGTTCGGCTTCCAGTTCGGCGATGGAACGGTTGAGCCCGACAATGCGGCGGTTGATCAGGCTGATCTCGTTCTGAATGGTTCCGAGGAGTTGCTCACGGCGGCTGATCTGGTTGTTGAGCATGACCAACTGCCCCAGATTGACCTCTGCTGTGCGCTGGGTTTCCTGAAGAAGCCTGCTGGTGATGCGGATCTCCTCTTCGATGGCCGCCTTATTGCGTTCGAGTTCCTCCCTGTCCTGGGCTGTTGCGTTGTATGGTGCTGCCGAAGCGACCAGCGCAAGGAGGCATATGAAGTGTGTAAGTAGTTTGTCCATAAGCAGGTATTCCTTCGCGTTGCCAACAGCTTTGCGTCTCCCCTAGTTGTTCATGGGCATATAACGTTCGGGCACAACAAAGGTCATGTCCATGGGCTGGTTGATGGTGGTCCGGCTATACCTGATGGTAAGCTCGGCCCTTGTGCCGGGGTCGATGAATACCATCGACAGTTCCAGGGGCAGCCGCTGCCCGCCGATCAGATCGAAGCGGCTGTAGAGTGTGCGAAGGCTCCTTCGCATTTCGGGTTCATAGATCAAATTCTCCCTGATGCGGTAGGTGTTGTTGTCGAGCCAGATGTTTTGTTCAAAGTTCATCCCGGGCAAGGAGGGTGACAGCGGATAACGGTTCTCGGTTTGCAGCAACACCCTGTCGGTTGCGGGGGTGACCCGGAAGTGTTCGGTGGTATAATGCCCGAAGTCGTTGCCTACCAGTATGGCCTCCAGCATGTGGTAGTCGAGGTTTGTGTTCAGCATGTTGTTGATCAGTTCCATCCCCCCTTCGTAATAGGTGCCTTCGAGGCGGTTGATTATCCTCACCTCCCTGGGGGTAATCAGCACTCTGAGCAGTTCGATGCCCAGCACCGGCGCCACGGAAATAAAGATGGCTGAGTCTTTCCTGATCCTCAGGTTGCCGCTTAGGCTGTAGTTGCTGTTGTCGATGGTGGCGGTGCCCGAAAAGCGGGTGGCGAAAAAGTCGAAGGATGCCTCTCCGGCCCTCAGGGCGGTAATTGTGCGCGACACGGCCACATCGGGTGGCTCTACTTCGGGGATGACGGGCTCGGTAACCACCCTGGCAGGGGTGCAGGCGTGAATGCCCAATGCAATAAGAAAGATCAGCGGGAGATACTTTTTCAACACAGCCTGGTTTTATTCATACAACGTACGTTCTTCTATTTTCTTATGAAGCAATGCCGATCCGTTGCCGGCCTCCAGGGCTTTTTCCCAGTAACGGACGGCCTTGTCCCTGTCGCCCAGCCGGTACATGACATCGCCGTAATGTTCAAGGATGGCTGCAGTTGGCTCCGGCGAGTTTTCGAGGGCTTTGCCGATCCAGGTTTTCGCTTCGGTGTAGTTGCTCATTTGGTACATGATCCAGCCATAGGTGTCCTGGAAGGCTGCATTGCCCGGCTCCAGGTGGTTGGCCCGCTCCGACATTTCGCGGGCCTGGGCAAGGCGGGTCTTGCGTTCGGCCAGGTGGTAGCTGTAATTGTTCAGGGCGGTGGCATTGTCGGGGTTGACTTCCAGGGCTTGCTCGTAATAACTGTCTGATGCTTCGTGGTCGCCCAAAAAATAATGGGTGTCGCCAAGCATGGTCAGAAAGTCCTGCTGCAGCTCCTGGTCTTCGATTGCCAGCGAAAGGCCGTAGCTGAGCGTGGCGGCGGCGTCTTCGTAGTTTTTCAACTGCATATTGGCCAGGCCGTTGAACAGGAAAATGACGGCATGCTCAAAAAAATACTCCAGGGCCATGTCGGAATGGGTGAGCATGGCTTCGAAGTCGGCCAGCCTCAGGTCGATGCTGAGTATCTGCTGCCATACCTGAAGGCTGGAGGGGTCGAGGCGGGCTCCCTGCAAATACATTTCACGGGCTTCTTCCAGGCGTTCGTCCATATGCAGCACATCGGCATGCACCAGGTGCGAATCCGCCTCGCCGGGATGGATTTCGATCAGCATGGACGACAGCTCCAGGGCCTGTTGCAGGTAGGCGGGGTCGTGGTCGGCCATGCGCATATAGGAATAGATGATGCGGATCTTGCCTTCGACGCCCAGTTCGGGATTGGAGAAGGCTTCCCTCAAATAGTCGAAGGCCTTGCCGGGTTCTCCGGCTTCCTGGTAGTAATCGGCGAGCAACAGCATGGCCACATGGTTGCCGGGGTCGCGTTCAAGCAGTTGCTGGTACACCTCCCTGGCCTTATCTGCCTGCCCGGTTTCCATGTAGAGGTCGCCCAGCAGTTCGTAGAAGAGGGGCTCGTAGGGAAAGTAACCGATCATCTTTACGGCCTCGCCGATGGCTTTTTCGTATTGCCCCTGGTTAACCCAGATCTTTTGTTTTTGCAGGCTCACCTCTTCCGAAATGCCGGTCAGGGTCTCAATGTGGTTCAGCACCCCGATGGCTTTGTCGTACTTTTCGTTGTACAGGTACACGTTCACCAGGTTGTGGTGTACTTCCAGGTTCTCGGGATCGTTTCCGGCCAGCTCTTCATAGATGCGCATGGCCCTGGGGAGTTCGTCCTTGAGTATGTGGATGTCGGCCAGCACCATCTGGTAATAGGGGTTGGCCGGATCAAGGCTGGTGGCTCCCCTGGCGTAGTCGAGGGCTGTGTCGAAATCCCCGTTCATGGCGTGTATTTTGGCCAGTGAATACAGGGCTGCGTCGTTGCGCGGATCGATCCTGGCCGCTTCGTGGTAGAGCGCGGCGGCCTGCGACCAGTTGCCCAGCATCTTTTGCCTGGCGGCTTCCACCAGGGTGGCGGTGCTTTTCAGCTGTTCGGTTTCCGACACCTCGGGGGGCATCTGGGCCTGTGGGACAGGGTTGGCCACCACCTGCTCCCTGGCGCTTGAACAGGACAGGGCCATCAGGGCCGGTATGAGGATCAACAATGCTCTTTTCATAAATGCTTGCTTATTTGGTGCAGGTATGGCCAAAGCCCCCTGCTCCGCGTATTGTTTCGCTGAGTGAGGCGGACTGTACGAGTTCGGCCCGCTCATGACGGGCAATCACCATCTGTGCGATCCGGTCGCCGTGGCGCACCTC
>PWJC01000046.1 GCA_003560165.1 Bacteroidales bacterium | reverse complement strand
GCGAGGAGATCCTCGCGGGCATCGAAGAACGCATCGCCGAGATGCTGCGGCAAAAGAAACCCGGCGAACGCCAGGTAGTCAGCCTGGAAGATGTCAGGGAAACCATCACCCAGCTGGGTGAGCCCGAAGAAATTTCAGGGAACGGTCCTGGTGAAAAGGCTTCTTCCGGCCACGAGGAAGACCCCGCTACCGAACCGGCTCCAAAACGGCTTTTCCGCGATCCCGACAACAAATACATCGGGGGGGTCTGTGGCGGGCTGGGGGCCTATTTTCAAATCGATCCCACCTGGATACGGCTGATCTTTTTGCTGACATTCTTTCTTGGCGGAGGCGGCCTGATTCTGTATATCGTATTGTGGATCGTTATCCCGAAAGCCAGGACCACAGCCGACCGGCTGTCGATGCGGGGAGAGCGGGTTACCCTTTCCAACATCGAGAAGTCGATCAAGGAAGACCTCCGCGATATCAAACAAAACCTCGAAGACCTTTCTGAGAGCAAGGGCTCAAAAAAAAAACCCTAGACCCTGAGCAATCGCTCAGCGACACCAGCCAGCGAGGTCATGATGCCGACAGCCTTCTGCAAGCCCTGTTCAGGCTGGTGGCCATCGTTGCGGGAGTGATCATTGCCCTGAGCGGCACCCTGATGCTGGCCTCCCTGATCGCGCTGGTCACCGGGATCTCCCTGCACCTCTTTTTCCCCCTCGCCCCCTTTCCCTTTACAAGCATCCCCGAATTGTTTCATTACTGGTTTGCCAACCCCTGGCTGATGAATCTGGCCATGGCCGGATTGCTGCTGACCATCGGGATTCCGCTGCTGCTGCTGACCGTTTTCGGCATCGGCCTTATTTTCCAGTTCCCCCGCCAGCACAGGGGCTGGAGTCTGGTGGCCCTGCTGTTGTGGATCATTGGGGTGGGCTTGCTGGCCTATGCCTTGCTTGCCGGCATGAATGGCCACTACCTGACACCGTAAGCAAGGGCTCATGGCAATTGAACATTTCGCCTGGTTTTTTATTTTTGTAATGGGGACTGACTGTTGCCTGGCAGCCAGTTGCCGCCGGGCACGATCTGCCCGTCACCAAACCGACATCCTATGCCATCGAAGAAAAAGCGCTTTACAAATAAGCAGATCCGTGAAATACTGAACGACTACCGCCTGGCCAACGAAAGCCGGCAGGCAAGCATCACCGGCCGACGTGAAGTATTGACCGGTAAAGCAAAGTTCGGGATCTTCGGCGACGGCAAGGAAGTGCCCCAGCTTGCCATGGCCAGGGTATTTGAAGAAGGCGACTGGCGCTCGGGCTATTACCGCGATCAGACCTTTATGCTAGCCGCAGGCATGCTCAGCCTGGAGGGCTTTTTTGCCCAGCTATACGGAGACACCGACATCCAGGCCAACCCGGGCAGCGGCGGAAGGATGATGAACAACCATTTTGCCACACGCAGCCTTGACGAAAACGGGAACTGGAAGGATCTCAGCCGGCAGAAAAATTCTTCGGCAGACATTTCGCCCACTGCCGGGCAGATGCCCAGGGCATTGGGACTGGCCCTGGCTTCAAAGGTCTACCGCCGGCACGAGGGCCTGAAAAATGCTTCCCGCTTCAGCAATCAGGGCAATGAGGTCACCTTTGCCACTATCGGCGATGCCAGCACCAGCGAAGGTCACTTTTTTGAAACCCTTAATGCTGCCGCTGTGCTCAGGGTTCCCCTGGCCATCTCGGTATGGGACGATGGCTACGGTATCAGCGTACCGATCGAACACCAGACCGCCAAAAGCAGCATTTCGGAAGCACTCAGGGGGTTTGAGAAAAAAGACGGCGATCATACGGGGATCTATATTTATACGGCCAAAGCCTGGGATTACGAAGGCCTGATCAACACCTACCGCAAGGGCATCGACCGCTGCCGCAAAGAGCATGTGCCCGTGCTCTTTCACATTACCGAAGCCACCCAGCCCCAGGGCCATTCGACCAGCGGCTCGCACGAGAGGTATAAGTCGGATGAACGGCTTCGCTGGGAAATGGAAAACGATTGCATTGCCCGGATGCGGCAGTGGATCACCAAAAACGAGATCGCCACCGCCGCCGAACTGGACGAGATCGAAAAGCATGCCCTGCAAAGGGTAAAGGAAGCCAGGCGCAAAGCATGGAACAATTTCCAGCAGCCCATATTACGCCGCCGGGAAGACTTTATTTCCAGGGTAAACCTTTCCAGCTGCCGCTGCCTGAAAGTCGACAAAATTGACCAGAAACTGCAAGAGCTGGCCCGTATCGGAGAACCTACGCGCAAAGACATCATCTCAACGGGGAAAAAAATACTGCGGCTGATCTGCGACACCTGCAGCCCTGGCGAGAAAACTCTGAAGCAGATCGTGACCAGCTGGCTGGCTGAGGAGTTTGCCGACAATCAAAACAGGTATTCTTCCCACCTTTACAGCCAGTCGAAGCATTCCCCCCTGAACATCGGGGAGGTCAGGCCCGAGTATGCCGATGATGCCCCCATGGTCAATGGCCGTGAGATCCTGTTGGCCAATTACGACCGCATCTTCAGCAAATCCCCCGAAGCCATGATCTTTGGCGAAGATGTGGGGACCATTGGCGGGGTGAACCAGACGCTGGAGGGAATGCAGAAAAAATACGGGGAGCTTCGCATTGGCGACACAGGCATCCGCGAAGCCACCATCGTCGGGCAGGGCCTGGGCATGGCCATGCGCGGCCTCCGTCCCATTGCCGAGATCCAATATTTCGACTACCTGCTGTTCGGGCTGCAGGTGATCAGCGACGATCTGGCCACATTGCGCTACCGCAGTGCCGGCGGACAAAAGGCCCCCCTGATCATCAGCACCCGGGGCCACCGCCTCGAAGGTATCTGGCATTCGGGCAGCCCCCTGAGCATGGTCATCAATTCGGTAAGAGGGGTCCATGTGTTGGTGCCCCGCAACATGGTGCAGGCGGCCGGATTTTATAATACCATGCTGCAATCGGACGATCCGGCGCTCATTATCGAACCCCTGAATGCCTATCGCCTGAAAGAAAAGATGCCCTCCAACATCGGGGAGTTCACCACCCCCCTGGGCAAGCCCGAAATTCTCAACGAAGGCAGCGATGTAAGCCTCGTCACCTATGGTTCGTGTGTGCGCATCGCCCAGGATGCCATTGCCCAGCTGGCCGGATTCAATATCTCGGTCGAACTCATCGATGTGCAGTCTTTACTGCCCTTCGATACCCGGCACCTCATTGTGGAGTCGCTCAAAAAAACAAACAAGATCGTATTTTTCGATGAAGACGTGCCCGGGGGGGCCACTGCTTTCATGATGCAGAAAGTGCTGGAAGAACAAAAGGGCTATCTGTATCTGGATGCGGAACCATCGACAGTAACGGCAAAAAACCACCGGGCTGCATACGGGACCGATGGGGATTACTTTTCGAACCCCAACGCAGAGGATGTGTTCGAAAAGATCTACACCATGATGCACGGATACAATCCGGCGGCGTATCCCGAAATATTTTGAACCCCGGGGGCTCAGACCGGACTAATAGTTTTCGGAGAGCTCCTCGAACCAGCCCTGCGGATGCCGGCATGCCGGACAGTTTTTCAGGGCTTTCTCCCCTTCGTGAACGTATCCGCATTTGATGCAAAACCACCTGGTCTTTTGGGGGCGCTCAAATACCGAACCTTCCTTAACGCGTTCGAGCAGCCTCAGGTAGCGCGCTTCGTGGTGTTTTTCTACCTGGGCAACCAGTTTAAAGGAGGTGGCGATTCGGCGGAAACCTTCTTCCATGGCCACCCTGGCAAATTCGGGGTACAATTCGGCCCATTCCTCGTTTTCGCCCCTGGCGGCCGACTGCAGGTTCTCGGCCGTGGTGCCCAGCTTCCCGGCAGGATAAGCGGCTGTGATCTCCACTTTTCCGCCTTCGAGGTACTCATAAAAGGTTTTCGCATGGATCTTTTCGTGATCGGCCGTTTGCCTGAAAATGGCGGCAATATGCTCATATCCTTCCTCACTGGCAATTTTGGCATACATTTCGTACCTCCTGGCAGCCTGCGATTCGCCGGCAAAAGCCTTCAACAGGTTTTGCTCGGTTTTCGTTCCCTTGATACTGGTTTCGTTCATGTTGGTTGATCCTCCTGTTGTTTACTAACCATCGCATAATGCTGGGTGAATAATGTGGTATTCCTTTTTCACGCCATCCGGTCAGCCTTTTGGTGGCGGGACGTAACTTCCGGGCCCTAGCTTGCAGGAAAAAAGCCTGCCGGTCAAAAATACCGATTTTTGCAGCAGCATATAAGCAATCCCAATCCAAAACACCTTTAAAGAAGTAATTTATAAAGAGATTAAATAAGGAAACTTTGGCTGCCGGACCGCCCTGCCCGCTTACCGGGTAAATACCATCACGTCCTGAAAGTTCAGGCATTCTTCACGGGGCGAGCCGCTCCACCACCCTTCGTGGCACGATTTGATGCGAAGTCCGGCCTGCCGGGCCATTTTTTGAACAAAGCCCATCCGGTAGGCGATGTTGGCATTCTTTACCCTGGCATCGTGCAGAAAGTAATCTCCATGGCGATGAGCGAAGAAAGGCCTGGGCGAATTGTCAAGGAAAGCCTCTGACTTTTCGGTGATCAGGAAAAAAGTGGCAAAGCAATGCCCCCCCCTGTCGAGTACCCTGGCGGTCTCTGCCAGGTAGTTTTCCACCTCGGCGGGCTGCATATGGGTGAATACGCTGGTGAGCACCACAAGGTCGAAGTCGCTATCGAGACAGGGGAAGCAGAAGCTATCGGCCGGGGAGCTGCTGCCCGGATTATAGAGGTCGTTTTGCAGGCTGACATGGGTAAAGGAAAAATTTGCATGGTCGCGGTAATGCTTGCTGCACCAGCGAATCCCCGACCTGACGATGTCGATGCCCTCGTAGCGCCCTTCGCGGCTGAGGTAACTGCTCAGCGGCCTGGCCACCCTGCCGATGCCGCAGCCCACATCCAGCACCCTGTGGTGTGGCTGCAACCCGCACAGCTCAATGAAGTTCTGCAGGAAAGCCTCTCCGGCAGCTACAAAATCTCCCCTTCCGGTAAAGATCTTACCGCGGGGTGGCACCAGCCTGGGGCGGTTGCCCGTCAACGATCCGAGAATGTCTGACGGAAGGTAAACCAATCGCCTGACCAAACTACGCTGACCGGGCAAAAGGCGGTAATATGCTTTGCGTAACAACTTCATACAAGGATCAAACCCGGTTCACCACACCGGTACCCTTCCTGAACAGGATCTGGTTGCGGTCGGGACCGGTGGAGATGATATCTATCCTCACTCCCAGGAAATCCTCAATGAGTTCGAGGTAATCCTGAAGCTCCACCGGAAGGTCCTCAACGATCCCGGCATCCTTCAGCTCGCTCATCCATCCCTTCATTTCGCGGTAAACGGGAGACATGCCAGAGGGATCTGCTCCGGAGGGCAGCATCTCGATGCGCTCGCCCCCGCTTTCATAGGCAACGCATACCTTAATGGATTCCATCTGGTTGAGCACATCGGCCTTAGTCATGATCAGCCGGCTTACCCCGTTGATCATCACCGCATACCTGAGCGAAGGCAGGTCAAGCCAGCCGCAGCGCCGGGGCCGGCCGGTGGTGGAGCCGTACTCCTTTCCCTCCTCACGCAGCCGTTCACCCTGTTCATCAAACAGTTCGGTGGGAAAGGGGCCACTGCCTACCCGGGTGCAATAGGCCTTGAATACGCCAAATACCTCCCCAATGCGGGAGGGGGCCAGCCCGAGCCCCACACAGGCGCCCGCGGTAATGGTGTTGGAGGAGGTCACATAGGGATAGGACCCGAAGTCAATGTCCAGCAATGTGCCCTGGGCACCTTCGGCAAGCACCCTGGCCCCTTTGTCGAGGGCCTCATTGACAAATACTTCGCTGTTGACCTGGGGCAGAGTGCGGATGCGCTGAAGGCCGCCGAACCAGGCCTGTTCGTAAGCATCAAAACCCATTCCCTCTATCTGGAGTTCGGCGGTTTCAAAACCCAGGCTTTTAGCCAGCCTGAGGTGTTCCTGCTTCAGGCGTTGGTATTTTTCGTTGAATCCTTCGGTTGCCGCGTCTGCCAGCCTCAGCCCGGTGCGGGCGATTTTATCGGTATAGGCGGGCCCGATGCCTTTCAGTGTGCTGCCAATTTTTGCATTGCCTTTCTGCCACTCCAAAACCAGGTCAAGCATCCGGTGCGAGGGCAGTATCAAGTGAGCTTTCCTGCAGATAAACAGGGATTGTTGCAGTTCGTCAACGGGCAGCCCGAGCTGGTCGATCTCACGGCTGAAGATCACCGGATCGATCACCACCCCGCTACCCACTACATTGAGGCATCCTCGGTGAAATATGCCGGAGGGGATGCTGTGCAGAATGTATTTTTTTTCTTCAAATTCGAGGGTGTGTCCTGCATTGGGACCTCCCTGAAAACGGGCCACCATTTTGTAATGGGGAGTGAAGACGTCAACGATCTTGCCTTTCCCCTCATCGCCCCACTGCAATCCGAGCAAAACATCGGCTTTTTTACCTTCTCTCATGTGTGGATATTTTTTTTTGGATGATATATAGTATATATCCCAAAAATACGGTAATTATGAAAGAGAGCAAATTATCTTTTCAGTCTTCGCGGCAATCCTTGCAAATGCCATAGTATGCAAACGAACGGTGGGTTATGCGGAAATTCATGATGTCTTCGATGGAGTTTTGTATCTCCTGGAAGCGGGGGTCGCAAAACTCGAACACGTTTCCACAGCTGCTGCAAATCAGGTGGTCGTGCTGGCGGTACTTGTAGGATTTCTCAAACTGGGCCACATTTCTTCCAAACTGGTGCTTTACAACCAGGTTGCAGTTCAACAGCAGTTCGATGGTGTTATACAGGGTGGCCCGGCTTACCCTGTATTTGTTGTTTTTCATTTTGATATAAAGAGACTCTACATCAAAATGCCCGTTGGTAAGGTATATTTCACGCAAAATGGTGAAGCGCTCCGGGGTTTTCCGGTGACCATTGCTTTCCAGATAAGCAGAAAAAATGGATTTTACTTTGTCAAAAACTTCCGGATCGCTATGTTTTTTATTCATGTGGCATCTTTGGTTGTTGCGTCCGGTATCCGGATCCTGTCAGTACGTAAGTCAATGCCCGACTTCCGGATAATCGGATATCGGGCGTAAAGATATGAAAAAAAAAGATTATTTGAAATGCGTATAAATAAATCCCTGGATGACTGATTACATGTACCTTATGGTGATTTACCCTTTTCCTATCCTGTCTACTTTCCTGACCCCTTTGATCTTTTTCAATTTCTTGATCAGGTTGTTCAGGTGCTGGTTGTCGTTGATGTACACCATGACCTCTCCTTCGAAGGTGCCGTCGTGGGTATCGAAGTGGATGTTCCTGATATTGACGTTGTATTCGCTCGAAATGATGTTGGTGATGTTCTGAAGCAAGCCCACCTCGTCGATGCCCTTGATCCGGATGCCCGACAAAAAGGCGATTGCCCGGTTGGTGATCCACTTGGCCTTCACCACGCGGTAGGCGTATTTCGACATCAATTGTACGGCATTGGGGCAGTTGTTGCGGTGGATCTTAATACCCTCGTTGATGGTGACAAAGCCAAACACATCGTCGCCGGGAATCGGATTGCAGCAGGGGGAAAGCGAATAGCTGAGGGTTTCCATGCTCTCGCCGATAAGCAGGGTATCGGGCTTGTCTTGCAGCTGTTTCCTGATGGGGTCCTGCACCTCCTGCTTTTCGTCTCTGGATTCTTTGGAGCGGGAAAATGGTTTTTTCAGATAACTCAGCAGCCCCCCTCCATCCTGTTCCGAAGCAAACGCCTTGAGTTCTTTCTGCCCGATTTTGCCGATGGCCACCTCATAGTGCAGGTCGAGCGGGGAGGCCACACGGAAGTGATCGACCAGTTTCTGGATGCTGTCCTGATTGTAGTCGACCTTCAGCTGCCGCAGTTTCCGTTCAAGGATCTCCCTGCCCTCCTCGGCCTGAGTTTTCTTTTGCTCCTTCAGGGCCGATTTGATCTTGCTTTTGGCCCTGGCAGTGGTCACATAATTCAGCCAGTCGGGTTTGGGTTTTTGTTTGCGGGAAGTGATAATCTCTACCTGATCGCCGCTTTTGAGGGGATAGCTGAGGGGCACCAGCTTGTGGTTTACCTTGGCCCCCAGACAGTGATCGCCCACCTGGGTATGTATGCCATAGGCAAAGTCGAGGGAGGTTGCACCCAAGGGAAGGGTCCGCAGCTCGCCCTTGGGGGTAAAGACGATGATCTCGTCCGAGAACAGATTGAGCTTAAAATCGTCGATAAAGTCCAGGGCGTTCGAATCGGCGCTTTTCAGTATCTCCCTGATGCGGCGCAGCCACTTGTCTATGCCGCTTTCCGCATTTTTGGCCTCCTTGTATTTCCAGTGGGCAGCATACCCTTTCTCGGCCACCTCGTCCATGCGTACCGTACGTATCTGCACCTCCACCCACTTTCCCTGCCGGCTCATCACCGTCACATGCAATGATTCATACCCATTGGCCTTGGGAGTGGATATCCAGTCGCGCAGTCGGTCGGGGTTTGGCTGGTAGATATCGGTAACAATGGAATAGGCCTTCCAGCAGTCAGCCTTTTCCCTTTGTTCGGGGGTGTCAAGGACTATGCGAATGGCGAACACATCGTACACTTCCTCAAAAGGCACCTCTTTGTTCTTCATCTTTCCCCAGATGGAGTTGACCGACTTGGTCCGTGCCAGAATGGTGAAATCCAGGTCTTCCTTTTGCAAGGCCTTTCTGATGGGCTGGGTAAAAGACTGTATGAAACGCGTACGCTCTTCCTTGGTTTCAGCAAGCTTCTGCTGGATGGATTGATAGATCTCCGGCTCGGTGTACTTCATGGCCAGGTCTTCGAGCTCGCTTTTAATGGCATGAAAGCCCAGGCGGTGCGCAAGGGGGGCGAACAGGTAGAGGGTTTCGTTGGCGACCTTGAGCTGCTTTTTGGGCGGCAGCGAATAGAGGGTGCGCATATTGTGGAGGCGATCGGCCAGCTTGATCAGAATGACCCGCACATCATCGGAAAGGGTCAGCAGCATCTTCCGGAAGTTTTCGGCCTGCACCGAGGTGGTCTGGTCGAAAATATCTGAAATTTTGGTCAGCCCGTCGATGATGCGCGAAACCTCTTCATCGAAATGCGCGGAGATGTCCTCGAGGGTGTAGTCGGTGTCCTCCACCACATCGTGCAGCAGCGAACATACCACGCTGGTGGCGCCCAGGCCGATCTCTTCCACCGCGATCTTGGCCACCGAAATGGGATGGTAGATATAGGGTTCCCCGCTTTTGCGGCGGTGGTTTTTGTGCGCCTCCAGGGCAAATTCAAAGGCACGCCGTATCCGCTTCCGGTCTTCCTTGCTGGTACTTGGCCTGCACACCGACAACAGGGAACGGTATTTCTTTACAATGTCCTGCCTCTCCTTTTCAAGTTCCAATTCATTCATCTGGGGAAGTCCTCATTTAAGCTGTGGGTTCTTATGCAAAGATACGCCAAAATCAAAGAACAAACGCCCGGTTTAACACCCCGGCAACCGGAGCCCAACTCCTTGCATCGCTCCGGCCATGCCAGCGGCAAGGCTGCTTTGAGGCAGCCGGCACAGGGCTTCCGGGATCCGGGTCAGGGATTGTTCAGAGATTTCGGGTCAATCACAAAAAGGACCTGTCTGTGGGCCAGGGGAACCTCCCCCCATGTCGATGCGTCAAATGAAACACCCACCAGGGAGGAGGTGGGGAGGACATCCGCTTTTTGGTGCAAAAAAGAATTGGCCAGCTGGGTAATGCCGGGATTGTGCCCAACGATCATGACCGAGTCATGGTGGTCGGGCAGGGCAAGGATCAGCTCATAAAGTTTATCGCCTGTTCCGTTATACACCTTGCTTTCGATAAGGATTTCGTGGCGGGGGTAATTCAGGCAACGGGCCAGTATAACGGCTGTTTCGAAAGCCCTTTTGGCATGGCTGCACACGATCAGCCCGGGCGATACCCCCCTGTTCAGTAAAAATGCGGCGATCCTTTCTGTCCGCTTCCTTCCCTGGGAAGTCAATGACCGGGCCTGGTCGCTCAAGCCGGGGATTTCCCAGGACGACTTCCCGTGACGCACCAAATAAAGTTTCCTCACACGGTTTATTCTCTGGTGAAACCTGTTTCTTTTACAGTTTGCCCTCGACCGGGCAGTCCGGTAGTTTTAATGCTTCAATTTAACTAATTTCTCAACATAAACAAAATGATTGATTTTTTACCTCAGCGACCAAATATGGCAGCATTCACCACAAAAGCCGAAGAGGTCAAACACCCCGTGACCCCGGCGGGATCTGCCGGGGTCACGGGGCGAAATACGGCTAAAGCCTCTGCCAGGCCCTGCTACCAGGCAAACAGCGGGAATTCCTTCATCAGGGCGTTGACCTTTGCCCTGACCCGGGCAATCACATGTTCGTTGTCGATATCGGAGATCACCTCATCAATCAGGTCGACGATCTGTACCACATGTTCTTCTTTCAGCCCACGGGTGGTCACAGCGGGGGTTCCGATGCGGATGCCTGAGGTCTGGAAGGGCGAACGGCTGTCGAAGGGCACCATGTTTTTGTTGATGGTGATGTCGGCCAGCACCAGGGTGTTTTCTACTTTTTTGCCGGTAATATCCGGGAACTTGGATCTCAGGTCGATAAGCATCAGGTGGTTGTCGGTGCCACCGGAGGTAACATGATAGCCTTTTGAGGTAAATGCCCCGGCCATGGCCTGGGCGTTTTTCATTACCTGCTTGCCGTACTCCCTGAAGGTGGGGCTCAGGGCCTCGCCGAAGGCCACTGCCTTGGCGGCGATCACATGTTCAAGGGGGCCGCCCTGAGTACCCGGGAAAACAGCGCTGTCGAGCACGGCCGACATCATTCTCACCTTGCCCTTGGGTGTGGTAAGCCCCCAGGGGTTCTCAAAATCCTTGCCCATCAGTATCATCCCGCCACGCGGCCCTCTGAGGGTTTTGTGGGTGGTGGTGGTGATGATATGGCAATGTGGCAGGGGGGCATTCAGCAATTTGGCAGCGATCAGACCGGCCGGATGGGCAATATCGGCCAGCAGCAGGGCGCCGGCCTTGTCGGCGATCTCCCGCATACGGGCGTAATCCCAGTCGCGCGGGTAGGCAGAGGCCCCGGCAACCATCAGCCTGGGCTTTTCTTTCATAGCTATCTTTTCCATCTGCTCGTAATCGATGGTGCCGGTATCTTCGCTTACCATGTAGGCCACGGGTCTGTACAATATGCCCGACAGGTTCACCGGGGCTCCGTGAGAGAGGTGGCCACCATGGCTCAGATCAAGACCCATGAAAGTATCGCCGGCCCTGAGACAGGCCAGGAAAACAGCGGCATTTGCCTGGGCACCGCTATGGGGTTGCACATTGGCCCATTCGGCGCCAAAAAGCTCTTTGGCCCGATCGATGGCCAGTTGTTCCGTTTGGTCGACAATCTGGCAGCCCCCGTAATAACGCCGGCCGGGATACCCCTCTGCGTATTTATTGGTCATCACACTGCCCGTGGCAGCCAGCACCTGCTCGCTGGCAAAATTCTCCGAAGCGATCAGTTCTGCCCCATGAAGCTGGCGCTGAAGTTCCTGATCGATCAAATCAAATACCTTATGATCTTTTTTCATCTATCAAAACTGATTTATTATGTTGTTGGAAAATAGAGACTTAAACTAAAGCCCAAAAATACATATTATTTGCCAAACCCCCTATGGCAAATATCTTTCAAAAATGGTATTTTTACCCCTGTTTAAGCAATGATTGCCGGGTAACCCGGCAGGAAGCCCGAAGCAGAAAATCATCCGGCAAGCTCCTGCATCATTTAAAAAATCAAGTTGTTATGAAAAAAATTGTCTTCTTTCTTGTTGTTTCCATTCTGATCTCCCAAGCCTTGTTTGCCGGCGACCGCGTTGTGGTATCCAGGTGGCTGACCACCGGCCCCCTCGATGTGAACCTGCCGGTTTTCCACAACACCCCCGATACCCGTGGCAGCACTTTTTCCGACCGTCAGCTGCTGGTATTCGACCATATTGAGATGCAAGAATACTTCCCCGCAGATGGCAAGCCCCTTCAATGGCTAAACGGACAGTCTGCCACCTGGCAGCAAATCCATTCCGATGCCGACGGGCTTGTTGAGATCGGGCAGGCGGATGCCACCAACAACCCTCAGGTGGCTTACCTGGCTGCCTATATCCATACCGAACGCTGGATAGACGCCCGGCTGGAGATGAAGAGCCCCTTCCTGTTTGAGGCATGGCTCAACGGTGAAAAGATCGGGACCAAATCCAGCATTGAGCGCCAAAAGGCGGAAACCGGAAACGACGACGAACAGGGCGAAAACAACAGCATGGGCCGGGTGGGCCACCAAATGAAACTTCCGATGGGAACCCATCTTTTGGTAATAAAGGCCTTGCGCCCTGCCGGCGAAGAAACCCCCTGGCATCTCACGGGCCATATCAGCGTTGGGGAGCCTTTTTCGGCCAACGACCTGATGCCCGTCACCGACCCGGCCAACATCAAAAACATCCACCATTTCATGGATGGGGTAAAACTAAGCAGTCTCCGCCCCTCTCCCGATGGCAGCATGGTGGCCATCGCCTACCGGCAGTCGCTCCCGCCCTCCGACCGTTCGGAGAGCTGGACCGAGATCCGCCGCCTGGCCGACAACAGCCTGGTTCACTCCTTCCGCCACGCCAATGTTTCCCGCATTTCGTGGCTGCCATCCTCCAACGCCATCTCCTATACCACCCTGCGCGACGGCCGCACCACCGTTCACTGGCAGCACATGGAAACAGGAGAGAAGAAGCAGTTGCTCGACGGGGTCGAACACTTTGGCGGGCTCAGCTGGTCTCCTGCTGAGGACTTTTTCATTTACTCGGTAACCGACCGCGGAAGCGGTGCCGACGCCACCATGCGCCACATACTCGGCATGCAGGACCGTCAGCCCCATTTCAGGCACCGCAGCTTCCTTTACAAATACGAGAAGGACTCCGGTGCCAGCACCCGCCTTACCCATGGCAGCCTGACCACCAGCCTGCACGACATCAGCCCCGGAGGCAGCCACCTGGTGTTCAGCCAAAGTCATCCCGACTACCTCGAAAGGCCCTATTCCAAACACCACCTCTTCATCATGGATCTGGAAAGCCTGCAAACTGACACCCTGCTTGCCAACCAACGCTGGGGTGTCTCAACGCAATTCTCGCCCGATGGCAACTACCTTCTGGCCACCGGGGGGCCTTCGGCATTGGACAGGGCCGGGGAAAACATCCCCCAGGGGATGATCGCCAACAATTACGATACCCAGGCCTATATCATTTCGCTGGCCGACCTCAGCGTAGATGCCTTCACCCGCGATTTTGACCCCAGCGTGGTTTCGGTCTACTGGCACCGGGCAGACAACCACATCTACCTGCTGGCCGGCGACGAGGATTACCGGAGGCTTTTCCGCTACAATGTCAACCGCAGAGGATTTGCCCGCATCGACACCCAGACCGACTTCATCACCAGCATCGGCTTTGCTTCCCAAAGCCAGACCGCCACCTATATCGGCAACCTGGTCAATGCCCCCCACCGCGGTTACAGCATCAATCTGAGAAACGAGGGGGTGGCCCTGCTGGCCGATCCGGATGCAGAAAGGTACCGCCACGTGCAATTCGGGGAGGTCAGGGACTGGGACTTTACCGCCGGTACGGGAGTACGGGTCAAGGGACGGGTTTACCTTCCCCCGGATTTCGACCCCGAAAAAACATACCCCGTAATCGTTTACCAGTACGGCGGCACCAATCCGGTAGGGCGCACCTTTGGCGGACGTTATCCCTTTAACCTCTGGGCCGGGAACGGCTATCTGGTCTACGTACTGCAGCCCAGCGGCGCCACAGGTTTCGGTCAGGAGTTCTCGGCCGCCCACGTAAACAACTGGGGAAAAACGGTAGCCGACGAGATCATCGAGGGCACCAGAAAATTCCTGGAGGCCCATCCTTTTGCCGATCCGGCGAGGGTAGGTGTGGCAGGTGCGTCATACGGGGGCTTCATGACCATGCTGCTGCTGACCCATACCGATATCTATGCCGCAGGCATTTCCCATGCCGGTATTTCCAACATCGCCTCCTACTGGGGCGAAGGGTACTGGGGCTACAGCTACAGCGCAGAAGCCACCGCCAACAGTTTTCCCTGGGACAGCCGGGATATCTACGTCGGGCAGAGCCCGCTTTACCGGGCCGACAGGGTGAACACCCCCCTGTTGCTGATCACCGGCGATGCCGACACCAATGTGCCACCGGGCGAAAGCATACAGATGTACACAGCCCTGAAACTGCTGGGCCGGCCCGTCGAACTGATACTGGTCGAGGGTGAGGACCATCATATTGTTACCTACAGCAAACGCCTGAAATGGCACGATGCCATCATGGCCTGGTGGGACAGGCACCTGAAGGAGGAACCCGAATGGTGGCAGGAACAATATCCTGAGAACAACTATTAGGCAGGGAGCCAGGCTTTAACTGCTTTTTCGCAACAGCTGCTCGAAATAGGGAATGGTTTTTTCAAGGCCCTCCCTGAGTTGCACCCGGGTTTCCCACCCAATCAGTTCCCTGGCATAGGAGATGTCGGGCCTGCGCTTCACCGGGTCGTTCTCGGGCAGTGGCAGGTGGGTAATGCCCGACGAAGACCCCGTCAGCTCCCTGACCAGACGAGCCAGTTCGATGATGGAAAACTCGTTTTCGTTTCCGATGTTTACCGGGCCGGTAATATTCTCTGCTGTTGCCATGAAGCGGATCATGCCCTCCAGGAGATCATCGACGTACTGAAAGCTTCTCGACTGAGACCCGTCGCCATAAATGGTCAGGGGTTTGTTTTGCAGGGCCTGCACAATAAAATTCGACACCACCCGGCCGTCGTCGGGCTGCATCCGCGGGCCATAGGTGTTGAAAATGCGCACGATCTTGATCCTTACCTTGTTTTGGTTGTAATAGTCCATGAACAGGGTTTCGGCACAGCGCTTGCCTTCATCATAGCACGAACGCTTGCCGATGGGGTTGACATGCCCCCAGTAGTCCTCTTTCTGTGGATGGATTTTGGGGTCGCCGTACACCTCGCTGGTGGAGGCCTGAAGTATCCGGGCCTGTAGCCTCTTGGCCATACCCAGCATATTGATGGCCCCCATTACCGAGGTTTTTACCGTTTTGATGGGGTTGTACTGATAATGCACCGGCGATGCCGGACAGGCCAGGTTGTAGATCTGGTCTACCTCGAGGAACACCTCCCTGGTGATGTCGTGGCGTATCAGCTCAAAGCGCCTGTTGTCCATCAGATGCCGGATGTTCTCCTTCGACCCCGTGAAAAAATTGTCGAGGCAGAGCACCTCATGTCCCTCGTTGAGCAAGCGTTCGCAAAGATGGGAGCCGATAAACCCGGCTCCACCGGTAACCAGTATCCGTTGATTTGCCATGGGCGAAGGTTTTTGGCCCGGACCCGACGCCCGGGAAACTGCCCTGCAAATTACAAAATTATGCGTACATTGGTTCAAGCCGGGTGGATTCAGGATAATGGGAGCGGGAAGACGGAGGACAGAAGACGGAAGACGGAAGACAGAAGACGGAAAGAACGAATGAACGACAGAACGAATGAACGAAAAAGTTGAAAAGTTGAAAAGTTGAAAAGTTTAAAAGACGGAAAGAACGACAGAACGAATGAAAGCCATATT
>PWJC01000177.1 GCA_003560165.1 Bacteroidales bacterium | reverse complement strand
TTGAAGAGTTGAAGAGTTGAAGAGTTGAAGAGTTGAAGAGTTGAAGAGTTGAAGAGTTGAAGAGTTGAAGAGTTGAAGAGTTGAAGAGTTGAAGAGTTGAAAAGTTGAAAAGTTTAAAAGTTTAAAAAACCAAAACCCAACAGCCAACAGCCAACAGCCAACAGCCAATTGGGGTTTTCCCTTGGTTTAAACTGTCGCACTGCCTGTGGGTGAAACAACAATAACCGCCCCCGGGAGCCGGGAGCGGTTATTGTTAAACCTTCACAAAAGACTAGAAGCTGTAGCGAACACCGATCTGTGCGCTCCAGGTCTGACCGAGGTTAAAGATGCTGCGGAAGGTCTCGGTGGGCACCTCGTTGTTGGGCCCTCCGGCAACGCGGCTGATACGGTAAAGCGGCTGGTTCGTCGCCTCATCGCGTCCTGCATAGGTCAGGGGAGCACGCTGCCATGTGGTCTGCTGCACGCCCCACTCGCTGTTAAGCAGGTTGCCAAAGTTGAGAACATCCATGGTGATCTGGATCTTATGCCGATCAGGCAGACGGGTCACATAGATGTCTTGGGCAATACGCAAATCCATGCGGTGCAACCAGGGCAATTTGCCGCCATTGCGTTCGGCGATCTTGCCCCTGTTCTTGCTCAGGAAGTCGTCCTGCTCGATGTAGGCATTGAGGATGGTCCACTGTTCGGCGGCAGAATAGGTGCGGTCGCCGATGGTGGCCGGCAGGAAGTTGATCTCGCTGGGATTTTCAGGAATATACATCAACCTGGAGGCACGGTCGCCGAAGTTGCCCGCATACACATAACTGAACCGCCCGGCTTCGCCACCGCTGTAGAACAGGGCAATGGTGGTGGGGAAACGGGAGGTAATGGCCCTGGTATTGTAAGACATATAGGCCACGATGCGGTTGGGCTGGTCAAAGCGGCTGTAGCCCATTTCGGGATTGTTCCTGTCAACGGCTACTTCGCCGGGCCAAAGTGAGGCTGCCTGCGAGCCGCCGATGAGGCCGTAGTCGCGGCTCACGCTGCGGGTGTAAGCGATGCTGGCGTACACATTGTTTTCAAAATCCTTTTGCAGCTGGGCCGTGATCGACGCATAATAACCGGCGTTGATATTGGTCAGCAACATCACCTCGTTGAAACGGGCATCCTTGGTGTAGCTGCTAAAGTACGGCCTGGGATCGGCTCCGCTGAAATAGCCGGAGGGGCTGGCCAGGTTGAGGTTCATGGCCAGGGGGCTGTTGTAGTCCTGCGAATAGATCCCTTCGAGGGTGGCGATCACCCCGTTGGGCAAACGGTAATCGGCAGCCAGGTTGGTGCGCCATACCTGAGGAAAGCGCAAGTTGGGATCGGTGATGTTGATGTCGCGGGATACCTGGGCCTGCAAAAAATCAGGATGGGGCTTGTAGTAATCGGGGGCTTGCTGGAAGCCGTTCCAGGCAGCCACCCCGTTAATGCCGAAACCGTCGACCAAGTTGCCGTTGCTGTCGAAGGTCCCTTCGCGCTCCCATCCGACAAGCCCGCGGGTCACCCCGTTGGCGTTCACCTGGTTGGAGATCCATACAAAGGGGATGCGGCCGCTGAACAAACCGCTGCCCCCGCGCAACTGAAGGTTGGCATCGCCAAATACGTCGTAGTTGAAGGCGAACCGGGGCGAGAACAACGGACGGCCGCTGGGCAGTGAACTCACATCGGGGCGGATGAGCACCCCATCGCGCATGTTCATGAAGGCAGGCTCCATTTCTTCCAGCCTGGTGTTGCGGGGAAGATCGATGGGGAAGAAAGGCACGTCGACCCGCAGGCCGCCAGTCACCACCAAGTCGCGGTTAACCTGGAACTTATCCTGAAGGTACACCGAAAACTGCCCGAAACGGGTTTCGTCCATGGGCGGGCTTGAACCTCCGGTAAAGGAATAACTCATGGCAAAGGCATCGGGCAGGACGTTGGCGTCGCGATTGATAACCGACTGCACAAAGCTTTCGTACGAATTGTAGCGATAGAACGTGTGGAAGGCAGGGTTGAAGGCATTTTCAAAACTCATCAGCTCGAGGTTCACACCGGCGGTGAAGGTATGCCGGCCCATGAACATCGACACATTGTTGGTGATGTTGAAAATATCGTTGGCCAGCAAATTGCCCACCGTATACAGCTCATTACCCAGGGAAAAATAATACTGCGGGGTGGCTCCTTCGAATTCAAGCACTTCGATAAAGGGGAACACATGTCCGCCGGGCACGCTGCGCTTGGGGTCTTCAATGGAGGTGAAACCCACATTGAGGTTGTTGGCAAAGCGGGTACCCAGTACCGAGTTGAGTTCGGCCACCAGAGAGGTCACGTTGTTGTCGACCGAATAATTGGCGTTGCGGAAAGTAAGGGCCTCGATGCCGAAGCGGTTGGTGTTCCGGTACCTTGGAAAGTTCCCCCGGATGCTGTTCCCGTTGATGGTAACATCGCGGAAGGCCTCGTAGTGGTTGAGGCGGACGGCCAACCTGTGGTTGGGGTTGATGTTCAGGTCGACCCTGAAATTGAGTCTGAGGCCTTCGTTCCCAAAATCATAGCCCTGCCAGGGGCCGGGGTCGTAGCCGTAAATGCTTTGCATCTGGTCGCGGACAAAGCTGACATGGCCTTCCTGTACCCTCGTCACGGTTTGGCCGTCGGCTGGAAGTGAGGGCGTGGAAGCCATTCTCTGGTCGCCCGGATTGGAGGCCTGTTCCTGCTCCACGCTCACAAAGAAAAAGGCACGGTCGCGGACAATCGGACCGCCCACACTCGCGCCATAGATCTGGGTAAAGGCTTCGGCAACGTTCAGCTCCTGCTCACCGATGCGATCGCCGATAAAGCTTTCATTGCGGTAATAGCCATAGCCGGCAGCACGGTATTCGTTGGTGCCGCTCTTGGTGATCGCATTCACATTGGCACCGGTAAAACCTCCGGAGCGCACATCGAAGGGGGCAATGTTTACCTGGATCTCCTCGATGGCTTCCACGCTGATGGGATTGGCCCCGGCAAACTGGGCCGACCCAAGGCCAAAATTGTTGTTGTAAATGTTTCCATCGATGGTATAGTTATTAAACCGGTTGTCGCGCCCGGCAAAACTCGATCCGTTGCTTTGGGGGTTCAGCCGGGTAAAATCATTGATGTTCCTCGAAATGGTGGGCATCATGTTGATGGTTTCGGTGTCGAGGTTGGTGGTGGCCCCTGTACGGCCGGCGTCGAACACCCGGTCGACAGTGGCCGAAACAACCACTTCCTCGAGCGACATCCCCACCTCGAGCATAAAGAAGGTCAGGTTCCGGGTTTCGCCGAGCGAAAGCACGATATCGGAGAGCACGTCGCTCTGGTAACCCACGTGGGTAACGGTAATCTCATAAGGGCCCCCCGTACGCAGGTTCGGAAGATTAAAACGTCCGTCAGCCCTGGAAGTGGTCCCGTAGCGGGTACCCGAGGGCTGGTGAACTGCCACGATGTTGGCGTTGGGCAGGGCTTCATTGTCGTAGGTGAGTACCAGCCCCTCCATCGACGAGGTGGTGATACCCTGTGCAAAGGCCGCATTGCTCCCCCCGAAAAGGAAAAGCGCAGCCAGGGCACAAATCAGCAAGCGAAGGTTTTTCATCATGATGTGTTTTTGTGAATGATTTGGTTGGGTAAAATAACTGCAGTTTGAAACGCATTTCAGGCTGACAAAGATAACCGGATTCTGCCTGTCATGAGCTACCAGGTTCGTGAAATAATCCTTATTTAAATGTTAAGCAAATGTTAAGGCCATAGCCAGCGGATTCCGGATTAAAAATAAACCAAAACCAGGTGAGCCCAACGGAAAAATTCAAGAAGTTATCAACGGGAAATTAACAATAAGCACCGCATGGGTGCTTCAACCCTTATCGAGGGTAAAGGCGAAGGTGGTCCCCACCCCTGCGGTGCTGCGCACGTTGATGGTCTGGCGGTGGGCCTCGATGATGTGCTTTACGATGGCCAGCCCCAGGCCGGAGCCCCCCTGTCCGAATTGCCGCGAACGGGATTTTTCTCCCCGGTAAAAACGCTCAAAGACCCTGGGGAGTTCCTCCCTGGGGATCCCGATGCCGCTGTCGGTGACCTCGGTAAGCACCCGGCGGTCCATATCGAAGAAACTTACCTTGGTGCGTCCGTTCTCGGTGCCGTATTTGATCGAATTGACCATCAGGTTGGTGAGCACCTGCTGGATCTTTTTCCTGTCGGCAATCACCATGACGGGGTTTTCGGCATTCCGGCCAAAAACAAAGCGGATCCCTTTCCTGCCGGCCTCCATGTCCAGCTCGTCCATGACCTCCCCGGCCAGTTCAACCATGTCGAAACATGCCTTCTCCAGCATGACCTCGCCCGATTCGAGGCGGGCAATGGTTTCCAGATCCTGTACGATGGAGATCATCCGGTTGATGCTTTGCTCCGTCCTCAAAAGATAGATCCTGTTGATGCCCGGATCGTCGAGGGCCCCGTCGAGCAGGGTGAGTACATACCCCTGTATGTTGAATATGGGCGTCTTGAGTTCGTGCGACACATTGCCGAGGAATTCCCTGCGGTAGGCCTCGAGGCGTTTCAGGTCGTCGATCTCTTTCTTTTTGTCGCTGGCCCAATCCATTACTTCCTGGTTGGCCTGCCGGATGATGTCGGGGCCTGCAGAAAAGGATTGCGGGCGTTCGCCCCTGGGAACCTTCAGTTCGTGAATGGTCTTGTAAATCAGGCGGATCTTGTTGTAAATGAAGCGATCCATAACATAAGCGAATACAAGGTATGCCACCGGGAAAACCAGCACAACAAGAGCCGGGAGCAACCACCAGTTAGCGGCAGGCCTCATCCAGATATTCAAGAGCCCGAAGGCGGCCGCCATAAAAAGGCTGACCAGCAGGGCGGCGAGCAGGGCAAGCCTTTTGGGCGACAGCTCATTCATCATCGGGGTGTGGTTTGACGGCTTCACCGCCTGCAGTCTGGGCGGCAGGGATCTTTTCGAATTTATAGCCTACCCCTTTTACCGTTTTGATGTAGGCAGACCCGATCTTTTCCCTGAGTTTGCGGATATGCACATCGATGGTCCGGTCGCCAACCACCACATCATGACCCCATATGTTGACGAATATCTCTTCACGGGTAAACACCCTGGACGGCCGGGAACTCAAAAGTTCGAGCAGTTCAAATTCCTTTCTGGGCAAATTCAGTTCATTTCCTTGTTGGATCACCAGGTAGCTGTCGCGATCAATTCGTAAACCTTCTGCAACCTCCCCCCCCTGGCTCTCTTCGCCGGGCCTGAAACGGCGCAACAATGCCCTGACTCTGCCAATGAGCAGGGCCGGCTTGATGGGTTTGGCGATGTAGTCGTCGCCGCCGGCATCAAATCCGGCAAGTTGAGAATAGTCTTCGCTACGGGCCGTCAGAAAAGCGATAATGGTATGCGTCAGGCCCGGCAGCTTCCGGAGTTCGCGGCAGGTCTCAATGCCGTCGGAGCCCGGCATCATTACATCCAGAAGGATCAGGTGGGGCTTGTGTTTCCCGGCCAGACGGATGGCCTCCTGTCCGTTGGTGGCAGCAAACACCCGGTACCCCTCCTTTTTCAGGTTGTACCCGACAAACTCCAGGATGTCGGGTTCATCGTCCACAAGTAAAATGGTGTATCTCATAAGTTTTCTGTTTCAGCTGCCCGGGTTCAGGGCTCCTGGTTCCCGGATTCGTAAAAGAGGGTATAGGAGAGTCCGAAACTCCACACGGTATTGTACTGGCCCCGGTTGTACCAGCTTGTTGAGCCGCCCTGATGGGCTCGGAAGGGGGTAACACCCTGGGAGAACCTGATTTGGGCATCGAGGCGTTCAAGCAAGGGATAATGCAGCCCCGCCAGCACATTCAGCTCTGCCCTGCGAAAGGGTTTCTGTCTGGCCATCTCGCCGGTGATGTCGAGCCCGAACTCATTTTCTTCGTAATGCCCGACCACGGTAGCACCCGAAAAACCGAACTCCCCGGTAAGACGGTCAACATAGGGCAAGCCGGTAATGACAGAAAAATCGAACAGAAACACCAGGGGGATCTCAACATAATGAAGGTAAAGCCGGTAGTCACGGCCGGGTTCGGAAACAGACTGCTTCAGCCCGCTTGCCGCAACCAGTCGTGTCCCGGGAGGGGGAGGGGCATCTGAAGGGGCCCGGAAAGCCCGGCTGCCTTTTTGGATATACATCAGTTCGAGTTGCAGCCGGCTATGGGGGCGGAGATCCATATTGGTGTATACCGATGCAAACCAACCCAGTTTATCGGGGCCACCAGCCTGGTCTCCCGACACCTCGGTGGCCGTCAGCCCCCCCTTCAGTCCTCCGCGAAACTGCTGTCCGCTCAGTTTGCCGGGGAAAAGATATACAGCGGCCATGATCAAAGCGATCAAAAAGTTTCTTTTCATAGCTATTGTCAAATGTACAGGATTTTTTTTTCATGGCTTCCGGATAAAAAAGCCCCGGTCTCCCTGTGCGGCATAACGGGCAATATGTCTTATATTTGCCAGAAAAGCCATGATTAAATCGATGACGGGATATGGCCGGTCGTCGTGCCGGCTCAACGGCATGACCGCCCATGTTGAGGTGAGGACGCTGAACAGCAAGACACTGGACCTCAGCCTGAAGACTCCCACCTTGTTCAGGGAAAGGGAGCAGGAGCTCCGGGCTCTGGCCAGCCGCTCGCTAAGCCGCGGGAAAGCCGAGCTTCTTATCACTGTCGATAGCCTGGGCGAAACCTTTGCATACGTTCTGAACAGACCGATGATGGAAGCCTATTACCGGCAGCTGACCGCCATTGCTGACGAATTGAAGGCTCCCCACCCTCCCGACCTGCTCACCTCCATTTTGCGGTTGCCGGAGGTGCTGCAGCAAAAAGCCGACAACCTGGATGAAGCCCTCTGGGAGGTTGTGCACCGGGCTGTCAATGAGGCCCTCGACCAGGCCAATGATTACCGGAGTACGGAAGGTAGCAGGCTGCAGGAAGAACTTTCGGAACGTATCGAGGCCATCGCCGACTTACTGGAAGCCATTGCCCCCATTGAACAGGGTCGCCTCGAAAGCATCCGTCAACGGCTGCTCAGGGCCATGGAAGAATTCAGGGGGAGTCTTTCTGCCGATCCCAACCGCTTTGAGCAGGAGTTGATCTTTTACCTTGAAAAACTAGACATCACCGAAGAAAAGGTCAGACTCAGACAACATCTGCATTATTTTGAAGAGACCGTGAAGGCACCGGTGTCGTCGGGGAAAAAACTGGGCTTCATCGCCCAGGAAATCGGGCGGGAGATCAACACCATCGGCAGCAAGGCCGGCGACGCAGCCATGCAGCGCCTGGTGGTGCAGATGAAGGACGAACTGGAAAAGGTAAAGGAACAATTAATGAACATTCTTTGATATGCATGGTAAGATGTTGATATTCTCCGCTCCATCGGGGGCCGGCAAAACCAGTATCGTAAAGGGGGTCATGTCGGCCGTACCGGGGCTGTCCTTTTCTGTGTCTGCCTGCAGCCGGCCCAGGAGGGAGGGAGAAGTAAACGGTGTGGACTATTATTTTATGACACCTGCCGAATTCCGCCGGAAAATCGAACAGGGAGCCTTCCTTGAATGGGAGGAGGTATATCCGGGCAATTATTACGGCACCCTGAAGTCTGAAGTGGAACGGATATGGAAAGCCGGAAGTCATGTGGTATTCGATGTGGATGTGGCGGGCGGCATGCACATTAAGGAAGGTTTTCCCGGGCGCTCCCTTGGGATCTTTGTCATGCCACCATCCCTGGAAGAGTTGGAAAACCGCCTGATAAAACGGCAGACCGAAAGCCAGGAAAGCCTGCGCGAACGCCTGGGCAAGGCCAGCCGGGAGATGGACTTTGCCGGACGTTTTGACCATGTTCTGATCAACGACAATCTCGACAGGGCCATCGAAGAAGCAATCGGCCTGGTCCGGTCGTTCATTGAAAAGCCATTCAATTAGCCAAGCCAGTAAATGCCATGCCCGACAAACACAGGATAAAAACCGGGTTGCTTTTCGGATCGTTCAACCCCGTCCACATTGCCCACCTGATCATTGGACAATATTTTGTTCAATACACCGGGTTGGAACAGATCTGGTTTGTGGTTACCCCGCAAAATCCATTCAAGACCGGGGAGCAGATGCTCAACGGAAGGGAAAGGCTGAGGCTGGTTGGCCTGGCCATAGAAGGGAACCAGGCTTTTTTTGCCAGCGGAGCCGAACTGGACATGGGCACCCCTTCGTATACCATACACACCATCAGGAAATTCCAGAGCGAGCATCCGGACAGGGATTTCGTATTGCTTATCGGCTCCGACAACCTCGGGGAATTTGACCGGTGGAAAGACTACGAAGACATCCTGGCCAGGGTGGAGGTCTATGTTTATCCGCGCCCGGGAAAACAAGATCCGCCCCTGCTGAACCATCCCGGGATCAGGATGTTCCCTGCTCCCAGGGTGGAGATCGCGTCTACGCAGATACGCCATGCCCTCGAACAGGGCAGGGACCCCCGCTACCTCCTTCCCGAAAAGGTGCTTGACGAAATTTACCGCCTCGGACACTACCGGGGCTGAAAGGGTGCTTTATCCCAATCCGAAGGCGCTGCGGAACTGATCTACGCAATCGAGTTTTTCCCAGGCAAAGAAATCCACCTTCTTGAAATGGCAGGTTTTTCCGTCGACCAATTTGTCGTAGGTATGCTCATCCCGGTAAGCCACCTCCACTTCTTCGGTCAGGGGGGTGCGCCCAAAATGCCCGTAGGTGGTGGTACGTTGAAACACCGGATTTGTCAGGCCGAACTTTTGGATTATGGCATGAGGCCTGAGGTTGCAAATGGTCCTGATCTTTCGGGCGATTTCCCCATCGGGTAAATCCACCCGCGATGTGCCAAAGGTGTTTACGTAAACCCCCACCGGTTCGGGCAGCCCGATGGCATAGGCCAGTTGCACCAGCACTTCGTCGGCCACACCGGCTGCCACCATGTTTTTCGCAATATGCCGGGCCGCATAGGCTGCCGAGCGGTCTACCTTGCTGGCGTCCTTTCCCGAGAAAGCCCCGCCACCATGGGCCCCTTTCCCCCCATAGGTGTCCACAATAATTTTCCTGCCCGTAAGCCCGGTATCGCCGTGGGGGCCACCAATGATAAATTTCCCGGTGGGGTTCACCAACAATTTGCAGCCGCTGTCAAACAGCCGGACGAGTTCAGGGTTTTTGATCAGTATCCTTGGGATCAGTATTTTGAGAATGTCGTTCCGGATCTGGTTCTGCATCGCCACTTCGGCCTGTTTGCAGGCTACGGGGCTGTCTTGGTCAGGCTTTACGAATTCGTCGTGCTGGGTGCTGATCACAATGGTATCGATGCGCACGGGCTGGTTGTTATCATCGTATTCTACCGTTACCTGCGACTTGCTGTCGGGCCGCAGATAACGCATGTGGACGGCTTCCTTCCTGATGTCAGCCAGCTCCTGCAGCAGGATATGTGACAGATCGACTGGCAGAGGCATAAATTCTTCAGTTTCCCGCGTGGCATAACCAAACATCATGCCCTGGTCGCCGGCACCCTGCTCTTCTTTTTTTTCGCGGTCCACACCCTGTCTGATGTCGGCAGATTGTTCGTGGATGGCAGAGATCACCCCACACGACTCTGCTTCGAATTTGTATTCACTCCTGGTGTAGCCGATCTGGGTCAGCACCTTGCGCACCACCTGCTGGATATCCACCCAGGCGTTTGTCATCACTTCCCCGCTGCAAACCACCAGGCCAGTGGTTACCAGGGTTTCGCAGGCAACCCTCGAATCGGGGTCCTGACGCAGGAACTCATCGAGCAGGGCATCTGAGATCTGGTCGGCCACCTTATCGGGATGGCCCTCGGAAACGGATTCGGAAGTAAACAGGTATCCCATGACAGTACTTTTAATCGACCCATAGCGGTCAAATGAAGCGCAAATGTACATGATTTTTTTTTATTCGAACCGAGCCAGGGCATGATCGGTGAACTTATAAACTCAACAATGTTTTGGTGAGCTCTTTGCCCCTTTTGAAATAAACACTCCGGTAAAAAATTACACACAGATAAATAAAAAAAATACTCTTGAAATGATTTGATTAAACCAGTTAGAGTGAGCTCGCCACCTAACAATCATCACACAAATAAGCAAGAAAAGTGATGGCTCGGTTCGTGTGAAAACGAAGCGGTTCCTTCTGTACACCCGCATTTTGTGTATTATTTTTTAAAAATGATGGTGCTTTTACAGAAGAACTATACATGAATAATTGCAACAACAGCTCCCCTTAACTGGTCAGCTGCCGGAAAACCTGCTCCAGGGTATCCTCCTTTTGTTCAACAGACAAGAGCACCAGCCCCTGCTTCACGGCAAAATGAAAAATACCGGGGCGGATGTCGTGCATTCCTTCAGCATAGAGGCGGTATGTGGCAGGGCCCTCTTTGACCACCTCCACCACCCCTTTGATGTTGCGCAGAAGCCCGGTGTCGGCCTCCCGGTCAAAGGATGCCCTTACGACCCGGCCCGCCCTGTCGAGCAGGCGGATCTCCCGGGTAGATGCATCGGCCATGATCCGGCCCCGGTTAATGATGATCACCCGGTTGCAAACGGCTTCCACCTCCTGCATAATGTGGGTAGACAGTATGACGGTCTTTTGCCTGCCGATCTCCCGGATCAACAGGCGGATTTCGGCCAGCTGGTTGGGGTCGAGACCCGAAGTGGGCTCATCCAGAACCAGTACGGCGGGATCATGGATCAGGGCCTGGGCCAACCCGACGCGCTGACGGTAGCCCTTGGACAGCTGGCCGATGGGCTTGGTGTATTCGGAGGTCAGCCCGGTGAGCTCGATCATCTCATCGGCCCGGTCCCTGCCTGCACGTCCGAGCCGGTGGATGCCCGCCACAAACCTCAGGTATTCCCTGACATACATATCGGGATACAGCGGATTGTTCTCGGGCAGGTAGCCCACCCTTTTTTTGACTTCCAGGGGGCGCTCAGTCACCTCGAAGCCGCACACCCTTACCGAACCCGAGGTTTGTGGCAGAAAGCAGGCAATGATCCTCATCATGGTCGACTTTCCTGCGCCATTGGGACCCAGCAGGGCAACCACCTCGCCCTGACGGATATCGAACGACACCTCATCGAGTGCCTTTTGGGTGCCGTAAAGCCGGCTTACACGGGAAGCATTCAGCGACATGGTATTTGCGGGTTTGTGCGAATTTAGTAATTTTATCAAAAACCGAGTGTACAAGCAAATGTAAGGATATCTCGTTGGAAGGCAGGGTCATCAAATCCACAGGCAGCTGGTACCGGGTCAGGACAGATGAAGACCTTGTACTCAACTGCCGCCTCAGGGGAAAGTTCAAACTATCGGGATCCAGGGCCACCAATCCCCTTGCTGTAGGTGACCGGGTGGTGTTGCGCGCAAACCACGACATGCGCGAAGGGGTGATCGTTGACATCCTCGACCGGAAAAACTTTATTGTCCGCAAGGCCACCAAATTGTCAAGGCAAACCCATGTTATCGCAGCCAACATGGACCAGGCCATGATCATCGCCACCCTGGCCTGGCCAAGGACCTCCACGGGCTTTATCGACCGTTTTCTGGTAAACTGTGAGGCGTATAGCATACCCGCCGTGATTGTCTTCAACAAAGTCGATCTGCTGCAGTCGGCCGAAGGCCTGGATGCTCTCCGGGAAGCCACCTCCATTTATCTTCAGGCCGGTTATCCCTGCCTGCAGGTTTCTGCCACCGAGAGGATCAGGCTGGATGAGTTCGACCAATTGCTGGCCGGCAAGATCACCTTGCTGGCCGGGCATTCGGGAGTGGGGAAATCTGCACTGATCAATGCCATCGAACCCGATCTTGACCTCAAGGTACAGGAGATTTCCAAAGCCCATAGCAAGGGTCGTCACACCACGACCTTTGCCGAAATGTTCGAATTGTCGAACGGGGGGGCCATAATCGACACCCCGGGCATAAAGGAATTCGGGCTGGTCGATTTCGAAGACTGGGAACTCTGTCATTATTTCCCGGAGATGCGCAATTTTTTTAACCTATGCCGTTTCGACAATTGCACCCATTATAACGAACCGGGCTGCCGCGTAAAAGAGGAGGTGGAAAAAGGCAGCATCAGCATTTCTAGATATGCCAATTATTTAAACATGCTGCCGGGAACCCAAACCGGAAGATCATAAGGGCGGAACCCGGTTCAGAAACCAGACAGACTGATGAGAGCATTGATACAAAAAGTGGAAACAGCCCGGGTGATCATTGACCGAAAGCCCCACTCGGCCATTGGTAGGGGCCTGCTTGTGCTGCTGGGCATTGAAGAAGCCGACAACCGCGAGGACATCGAATGGCTGGCCGGCAAGATCTCCCGCCTGAGGGTTTTTGACGACAGTGAGGGCGTCATGAACCTTCCGGTGACCGAAGTAGGTGGAGAGATCATGGTCGTCAGTCAGTTTACCCTTCACGCCAGTATCAAAAAGGGAAACCGCCCTTCCTATATCCGGGCTGCAAGGCCACAAACCGCCATCCCCTTATACGAGGCCTTCATCGACGCCATCGGCCGCCACAGTGGCTGCCCGGTGTGTTCGGGGAAATTCGGGGCCGTCATGAAGATCTCACTGGTAAACGACGGGCCGGTAACCCTGCTGATCGACAGCAGGAATAGGGAATAGGTAACGGAGGACAGAGGACGGAGGACGGAACGAAAGGAACGAATTTTTTTTCTACTTTCTACTTTCTACCTACTACTTAACTCATCACCTTCCCGGCCTTACCGTACAATCGCAACAAAAATACGTTGAACTGCCTGCCACCTGGTTAAGCATCCCCTAAGTCAGAAAAATCACCCTGGGTATACTGGTCCATAGCAGCCCTGAGGTGATCGGAGATGCCTGCCTCGTAAACGCTTTTTGAATGCAGTATCATGTTTTTGAAAGCGGTTTCGTTGGAGATCCCATGGCCGATGAGCACCGTCGAATTGACGCCCAGAATGGGGGTTCCGCCGTAATTCTCATAATTGAAGCGGCTGAAGTAATCATCGACCAGCCCCCGCTTGACCATGATGCGGAACATGGCCTCCATGTTTTTCAACACAACATTGCCGGTGAAGCCGTCGCATACGATCACATCGACCTTGTCGCGGAAAAAATCCCGGCTTTCCACATTGCCGATAAAATGATAGTCGGTGCTGTCGTTCATCAGGCGGAATGCCGACTGGCACAGCAGGCTGCCCTTATCGGCTTCCCCGCCAATGTTGAGCAACCCGACCCTGGGGCGTTGAATACCGTATACGTACCGGGCATAAATGGATCCCAGCAAACCGAACTGATACAATACATCGGGTTTGGTATCCGGGTTTGTCCCTACATCGATCAGTACTGCCACCCCCCCGCTCTCCTGGGGGATAATTCCCGTGGTGGCCGGGCGGATGACGCCCTGCACCGCATTGACGCTGTAGATCGAACCCACCAGCATGGCCCCGGTATTGCCGGCACTGGAAAATGCATCGATATGGCCGCATTTGAGCATGCGGAATCCCCTGACAATGCTCGAATCGGGTTTTCTGGAAAAGGCCCGGGTAGGCGGGTCGCCCATGGTGATTACATCGGCAGCGTGGACGATGTCGAAGCGTTCGGGATCGCCTCCCCTGTCCTCGATCTGGCTTCGAATGATCTTTTTGTCACCGATCAGCACGATGCGGTCAGACCCGGGCAATTCTTCCTGCGCAAGCAGGGCGCCCCCTATGGAGGCATCCGGAGCAAAATCCCCGCCCATCGCGTCAAAGCCAATTTTCATACGATCCTGGTTTGATTGGAAGCACCTGAATGCCCGGAAAGGCCCGGGCCGGAATAACCTTCCCTTATCAGACAGCGGTGTTTTTTTCGATGGCCAGTTGTCCCCTGTAAAAGCCGCACTCGGGGCAAACCCTGTGCATCAGCCTGGCAGCTCCGCAGTTGGAACAGGTGGTCAGTGAAGGATCGGCTGCCTTGTAATGGGTGCGCCTTTTGTCCCTGCGCGTTTTTGAAATTTTGCTTTTTGGATGTGCCATATCGATGGATTGTTTACTGATTGTTTCACTAGCTTTCCTTAAACTTGAGTTTTTTCAGCGCTTCCCACTGCGATCCTCCCTTTCCGGGTTGTTCGGCAGCACGTTTGCGGCCGTGGGTATGTTCGTGTACGCGCCGGATCATCTGCTGGTCACAGCCCGCTTCGCCCTGAGAGCCAGAGGGGTGTATCCTCCGGATGGGAAGCTCCAGATGCAGGTATTCGTATACATGCTGTGCCACATCGAAATGGCTTTCCCCATGCGGAATGACGAATACATCCTCCGATTCTTCGCCAACTTGTTCGCCAAACTTAACATACAGGCGTTGGCGGTGGTCTATGGCGTGTGCATAATTCCCGAGGCAGCGGTCGCAATCCAGTTGAACACTGCCCCTGAGCAAAAAGTCGAATATCAGCATGTCAGGGCGCTTTTCCAGCATCAATTCGAGCTGTACCTGACCCTGCTGCAGTACGGAACCGGGGAAGCTTTCGAAAAAATCCTGCCCGATAGCCATATCGAAACGGTGAACGCCGTGCGAAAGGCCCACAAAACCAATGTTGTATTTCTGAAGTGAATCCAAATCCAAAAAAAATTTAAGGCTGCAAAGATAATACGAATGTATGAGAAAAAAAAGCTTTTGCGCCGATTAATCCCCGGAACAGCCAGAAGGATCTCCCCCCTGGGCTGCTATTTGAAGGCACTCTCCAGCAGCGCATCGACCCCGGGTTTCAAACGCCGGAAATAATCGGGAACTTCTTTTCCTGTCAGCCGGTCGACGTAAAGCCTGGCCAGGTATTGTCCGAGCATGAATCCCTGTCCGCGCAAACCAAGAAAGAGGCCCTGCTCAGGATCGATGACCATCCTGGGCTCAATATAGTACCCGGCCCACAAGGCCTGGAACCCAACGGCCGAAATCTCAGGGATCCAGTCTGTAAAGATCTCCGAAACGATTTCCGCAAATTCCCTTGAATTGATCTTCATGTCCTTATCGGTTTCCAGGGGCTCTACCAGGGGAGAGGCACAACCAATCACCTGGCCGGTGTCCCCTAACTGCTGGCCGTAAACCGCCGTAAAACCCTTGTAATTTCGACGGTCGATCAGCATATCCAGCGGATTGCCATCAATTCCGAGCATGGGAAGGCGGCGGGTAATGAAAGCCTGGTGCTTCACCGGGTACAAACCGGTCTCGATGCCAAGCATCTGTGCGAAACGGGCACCTTCGTCACCCAAAGCATTGATAAACTGAGGGGTGTGGTATTCCAGGTATTCGCCTTCGTGCGACAGGACAATGGCCTTATAGGTATCACCGTGCTTGGAGACATCCACAAGCTTTGTGTTTTCCATCAGCTTGCCTCCACGGTTTATTCCCAGCTGGCGGAGCATTTCGATCACCTTGCCCGGAGTGGCCTGCCAGCAGTCGCTGGTCTTGAGGGCTGCCAGGTATTTGTTGTTCGAAATGTCAAAATAGGGAGAGATCTCCTCCCTGAAGCGCTCAGGAAAGATCATCCGGGCCTTCTGCCAGGCCATGGATTCTTCCAGGGCTTTGTACATGGCCTCGTTGTGGGCAAAGGTCACATAATTGATCAGGCGGAAATCAATATCGCCCAGGGTTTGAAGTTCCCGGAACATTTCCAGGTTGTGGCGGGCAATATCGGTCAGCTCGGGCAAACTGAACACAGGACGGCCACCGGCAATGTTTCTCCACGAACTGCCAAAACCATGGTTGATCATCAGGGGGGCGTAGCCAGCTTCGGCCAGGAAGCGGAACAGGGCACTGCCGCCAATGCCGCCCCCGGCAACCAGGGCCCTGGTATGTATGATCTTCCGGGATTGCCCTCCGGTATGTGTTACCACCCTTTTGCCCGGTCCGTTGGGATAGAGTTCACCAATGGTCACCTGGTTCGACATGGGAGCGCGGGGCGTGGAGCTGCCAATCAGCTGCACACCCAGTGGTTTCAGGTTCAGCCGCAATCGTTGTATGCACCGTTTTCCCCTGCAGGGCCCCATCCCCAGGTGGGTGGTGTGCTTGATTTCTTCGACCGAGATGAATTTCCTGTCGCCAACCACTTTCATGACGTCGGCGAAGGCTACATCATCGCAATGGCACATGAAGATTTGCTCTGCCACAGAGGTTTTGTGTTCCTTCGGCCGGAGCCTGTCGGGGTAATTGTCCTTAGGCACAAAGCCTCTGACCGACAGTTGTTTATCCCTATCCATGCCGGTGGCTTCTACCCTGGCGATATGGGTGAGGTTCTTTTTTCGCAGCACCCGCCGGATCACACCCTCCCCAAGTATGCCGGCGTGGTTGTCGACAAGGAAAACCTCCCTGCCTTCTTCCATATCAAATTCGATGGGCAGGAAAAAGAGGTTCTTTTTCAGGTTGTATCCTAATATGGCCAGGCCGGGACACTGGTATACGCAATCCATGCAGCCGACGCATTTATCGAAGTCTATATGTGGCACGGTGCTGGTCGAAGATTTGGTAATGGCCCCGTAGTTGCAGGCAAATGCGCAGGGGTTGCAGGCAAACCCGTGCAGGCAGTCGATCAGCACAAAGGGTTTTTCCATGCGCTCCTGCGAAGGCATCATGGGCTCGTCCAGCACCTGAAGGGGATGCTGTTGCGAGTCGATGTACTCTTTCGACACCCTCAGGTAATTGTCATAATCGAACCGCCGCTGCATGCTTTCGAGAATCTCGTAGGCCACCTGCTTTCCTCTCAGCACGGCACTGGTGCCTTCCCCGATCCGTATGGCATCACCTGCCCCATGGCATTTACGCCCAAACATCTCCCTCCCCTTTTCCAACAGGGCATCATCGGGCATCAGACCGGTGCAGATGTTGATCGCATCGATGCCGTCGATCAGCTTTTCGGTACCGGGGATAGGTTTGAAGTCTTGTGCACGGGCAATCACGGCCCCCGCAACCCCATCACCCCTGTCATTGGGAACCGCTTCCAGTATCATATGCGACAAAAGCACCGGGATACCGAGCCGCCTTACCCTGTTGGCCTGGACCGGAAAGCCCCCTTCGGCGGGCAAGGCCTCAATGATGGCCCTGACCCCGGCACCGGCCTGAGTCAGCTGGTAGCTGGTAAGGTAACCAATATTCCCGGCCCCTACGGTCAGCACATTCTTTCCCAGAAGGGTGAGTTCGGTATTCATCATCTTCTGGACAACGGCGGCAGTATATACTCCCGGCAAATCGTCGTTGGAGAAAGTCGGCAAAAAAGGTACTGCACCGCTTGCGACAACAAAATGCGAACAGTCGATGTAGAATATTTCACCTGTGCGGAAGTTCTTCGCGGCGACCCTGTTGCCTTCGAACACATCCCATACGGTGCTGTTTAGCAGGATGCCGCGGTGATCGTCACCTGCCAGGGTGCGGGCGATCTCAAAACCACGCATCCCGCCGTACTTTTTTTCTTTCTCGAAAAAGAAAAATTGATGGGTTTGCATATTGAACTGCCCTCCGATCTCCGGATTGCTGTCGACCACGATATTGCTTACACCATGATCGTTCAGTATTTCGCGGGTGGCAAGCCCGGCAGGTCCGGCACCAACAATCACCACCTGTGTTTTGTAGATCCTGATTCCGTCGGGCTGCTGCAGAATGGCCGGTTCGGGCACATAATCTTTCGGAATACCCGATACAACACCTACCTCATCGACCGGGGTGATGCAGATCCGTTTGACTTCGCCATCCACCAGCATTTCACAGGCACTGCATTTGCCAATGCCGCATTCCAGGCTACGGCCCCTGTTCTTGACGCTGTGGCTGTGGACGGGAAAACCCGCCTGGTGGAGGGCGGCTGCAATGGTAAAGCCCTTCTCGCCGTATATCTTGCGGCCATTGTAATGAAAAGCGACTTTTTCAGTTTCGGGGATGGGTATGATGGGGTGTTTTTCGATTTTATACATAAAAGAACCCGATTTAACACATATAGCATGATTTTTACCTAATGAAATCTGGCCTAACAGTTTGTGGGTTAGGTATTTCCAGGCAAAGGTAATGGATTTGCAAATGTCCCTTTGCGAAAGCCATAATTTATATCGATTCTAAGCTTCTCTCCTCCCTGCAACTGACAAGGATTTGGGATAATTGCCTTAACTTTACACCAACCAGCCCATTGACTGATGGAACGAAGACGGAAGATGGAAGACGGAAGACGGAAGACAGAGGACAGAAGGACGATGGAACGAATGAACGAATGAACGACAGAACGAATGTACGACAGAACGACTTTTTGACTCATCACGCACTACTCATCACTCATCACTCATCACTTTTCAGACCTTTAGATCTTGCCGAAATATAAAATGATAAACAGATGAATATATTAACGAAGATTTTTTTAATTTTTATCCTGCTGGCCCTTGTGGCCATTTTATTCACGCTGGGATCCCGCATACTGACCCCCGGCACAAACAACCTGGATATGGAAACCCCGGGCCCGGCCATTGAAAACAACGGCATGCACCAACTTCCCCAACCAAATACCGATGGGACCATGAGCCTGGAAAAGGCCCTCAGCCAGAGGCGGTCTGTACGATCATACACCCACGAATCCCTGAGCCTTTCACAGCTGTCTCAATTGCTATGGGCTGCCCAGGGCATCACCAGCGAAAGAGGGTTTCGCACAGCCCCTTCAGCAGGAGCCACCTTCCCGCTCGAGATGTTCGTGGTGGCACAAAACGTATCCGGCCTCGGCAAAGGCATCTATCACTACCACCCCCATGAGAACCAACTCGAACTGCTACGCGAAGCCGATGTGTCGGAAGCACTTTTCAGGGCCTGCCTGAGCCAGTCGATGATCCTCGATGCGGCTGCCGTCCTGGTTTTTGCCGCGATCTTCGAAAGGACCACCAACCGCTATGGCGAAAGAGGAGAACGATACGTGTACAACGAAATTGGCCATGCCTCCCAGAATGTCCACCTGCAGGTTGAATCGCTTGGCCTGGGAACAGTGGTTATCGGGGCCTACCGCGACCAGGAGGTAGAAGAGGTGCTCGAGTTGGGAGAGGAGTACCGGGTACTTTACCTGATGCCTGTAGGGAAACCCTGAAAGGCCAGCTTCAGCGAATAGCGGATGTCAGGGCTGGTGGCAACGGGGCCGGTATCTGGCGGCTTGTTGTCAGAAACCGTAAGATACCCCGGTTTGCAGGGAAAAATTATACGGCAGGGTTCTGCCCGTGAAAAGGGCATCGTGCACCATGGGGCTCAGGAAGATCTGTGCGGTGGGCTCCATATGGAAGGTCAGGCTGCCCGTAATCGGCACGGCCATGGCGACCCCGCCGATGGCTGAAAAATTGAACTGCCGCACCCCAAAGGTTTCTCCAATGGGATTGCGCAGGATGTCGGTTCCCAGGTACACATTGTTCTCCATCAGGTAACCGCCTGAAAAACCTCCCTTGAGCTGGAGACCGACCCCCCTGTTGTACAGACGGTAGCGGAAAATGAGCGGTACTTCGACAAAGCGAAACACCTGGGTGACTCCATCGCCCGCTTTCTTCAGTTTTCTGGGTTCGGCAGCCGATATCGCATTCCTGTTGGTAAGTACACGGTGCGACTGCGCATCGGCAAAATAGTGATAGGGATCGTATATCCGGATGCTGCCCTGTGAGGTAATAATCGACTGCGGATGGTGCACCCTGCCGGTCATTGCATTGGTTTCGTAAAGGGCGATATGGGCCGGATGGGCATAGGACACAATATCTCTTACGTATTGCCCCATATTAGTATAATGCAGGCCCGACTGTATTGCCCATTTGCCCGACAGGTCAAAATAGACGCTTAGGCCGGCTGACCAGGTCATGATCTGTTCTTCCAGTCCGTCGAAAGAGAGCTCAGAACCCCCGGGAGACTGCCCGCCAGACACGATCCGGTAATTGGACTGGGGGGCAAAATGGGCACCCAGGCTGAACGGGGCCGCTGCGGGGAGGCGGCTGGTAAGCGGCAGAGAACCGGTGGCGGATGCGATGCCGGGGCCAGCGAAATAACTATCCGCTGTGGGAACGGACAAGTGCGCATCAGGCAGTGTCAGGGAAATATCGCTGGCATCCCCGGGCTGTAAAGGATCCGGTCCTGGCTCAACATCCCGGTTGTTCAGTGCGCCTTCACCGGCCGGGAACCCTCCTCCCCTTCTCTGCGGGGGAGTGAGCCTGGCAAGCAGACCGGGCCGGACCCCAGCATCAGAAACAGGGGATATCCTGCCGGACATCCTGACCAGGTCAGCCAGCCCTTCCTGCTGCGACAGCATCGCCTGTTGCCCGGGTTGATTCAACACCAACAGCCAAAAGGACAGGCCGGCTACGACCAGCGCTGCCACCACCGCCGCTACGCGCGTCAGGAAAGGCAACAACCTTTTCCGCAAAGGCCTGTCGGTGGCTTCGGCGATAGCCATCCATGCCTCTACCGGGGGGTTGGGTTCAAACCCCTCCAGTTCTTCACGAAATCTGCTGTCGATGTAATGCTGTTCCACTGTATATCGTATTGTCGTCAGATGGCCCTGGCCGTTAATTCAAAATCTTTTCTCAATTTCTCCTTCAGCATCATCCTTGCCCTGGCCAGGTTCGACCTGGAGGTGGACTCGGAGATGCCCAATGCCTCGCCGATTTCTTTGTGGCTCAAACCTTCCAGTGCATACAGGTTGAAAACCAAACGGTACTGATCAGAGAGGCCTTGCACAAATGCCAGTATGTCATGGGTGTTCAGTGCTTCGGCTCCCCCGTTGTGGTAAACCTGAACAATGTCGTCGTGAACTTCGTCCACGGCCAGATGATAGACCCTTTCCCTGTATTTCTCAATGGCGGTATTGATAATGATCCGCTTGATCCAGGCCTCCAGGCTGCCAGTTTCCCGGTAAGACGAAAGACGCCCGAAAACCTTGATGAAGCCCTCCTGAAGGATATCCTGGGCCTCATCGTAACTGGCGGCATACCGAAGGCAAATACCATACATCTTCTTTGAGAACATGGCATACAGGCGGTACTGATCCGCTTTGCGGTTCTGCAGGCACCCCTTCAGTATGTTCTTAACCGGATCCACCAACAATGGTTTTTGCTTTCATCAAAGATAGCAAATTTGATCAATTGATCAGGTTATGTAAAACAAACCGGCTGTCAAAAAACTCAAAGAACAGTTATCTTCAATCACTTCTGGTTGTGAAAATGATGCCCCGCCCCTGAAAACAGTTCGATAATATGGGTGTCACTGTAGCCGGCGGCCACTTCTTCCAGTTTGTAAAAATCCTCTTTGTAAAGAATGGTCACCGGAGTATCAGGAATGATCTGATACTCATTCGAAAACAGGATGAAACGGTCTTCGGTGACCCTGAAAAAGCCGTAATTGCCCGGGCTCAGAGGCTGATACTGCGCCCTGAGGTCCCAGAGGTCATTAAAGAAATCGGCGTAATCCGATTCCCCTTCCCCGAATTTACCGCTCACATACCCCCAAACATGGTGTTCGGACACCCGGTGAATCAGGGTGTCGGCAAGGTGAAGGTAACCGGCGCCCCCATCCTGGCCTTTCCAGCGGATCTGATCGATGCCGACATGAAAAACGGTTTGCATATGCTCCTGGCCGACCCTCAGCTGCAATTCATGTGCACCGGGCGGCATGAGGCCCATTTCCACATAAGCCCTGGCCGGCCCGAAAGCCGTCAGGCATTCGTCGGGCAGGAATAAACCCTTGAATACCACTTCCCGTTTCTGAGGGCCGGAAGAGAATCGGTAATCGACCTGGTAATTGGCGCAGGGATAATCGTCGACGGTGGTTACATTCAGGGCCATATGGCGCTGATTGCCGACAAACTGCTCCCGTAGTTCAAGGCGCAGGTCTACGGGGAAAGAACCCAGATCGTTCTCTTTCTGGCAAGCTCCCGTTATTGAAACCCAAAAAACGATCCAGAGAAGTCCTCCCCGGCAAATCATTGATCTGATCATACTGTAACTGCATTAAGCGGCCGCAAAAGGACCACAAATCCGTCCGCAGGTAATTGCTTGCAGAGTGAGCCAGGCTTCCTTTAAAAAAAACGACCCGTCTGAGGCCTGGGGTTGAAGGTCGCTCAAACGGGAGTTTTTGCTTGTATTTACAGGCAAACAAGCCGGCAAAACGTTTCAGGGAAATGGCCGCCTGGTTGGTTGTATTGGCTAATGTTGTTATTGGGCTTCATTGCCTTGGTGAAGCATCCGAAGCAAGCGGCGGCCATTTCCGTATCCCTGAAACAAATACAAAACCTAAAAAAGAACTATAGAGAAAAAGGAGAAAAACACCCGGAAACCTGAACTCCGGGAAGCGATCGATGGCATTGTATTCTGACAATAAAAAAAGAACCAGATAACCTCTCAAACCCGGTTACACAATAAAGACGATAAAAAACGGGGAAACGCTGCGCCCCCTTCCGGATTTAATTCGATTTTTTCCTGGCGCGGCGGATCTCCAGTTTCAGGTAATCGAGCATTAGGTCCATTTCCATGGGTTCGATGCCATGCATGGCCAGGTGTTTCCTGTCTTCATGAAAAGCCGCTTCAAAATCGCTGATCCGCTTCCAGGCCACAACGGCCTTCAGGTAGTAACGGAAGGCCTCATCCGGCTGGCCGGAACACCAGGATACATGTCCCAGGTTCATCAAATCGTATCGGTTCCGGGGTTCACTGACCAGGAGGCGCTCCAGGTAATCCTTCGCCGTATCGAACTTGCCGAGCAAAAAGGAGCACCAGGCCAATGGCCTTCTGATCTTGTGGTTTTCCGGGGCAAGCACCTCCACCTTGAAGTAATATTCCAGGGCCTCGTTGTATTGACCCAGATGGATCAGGCATTGGCCGATACTGGCCTGGGTTCTCATGTCGTCCGGATCCAGTTTTTCGGCCTGACGGTAATGCACAAGGGCTTCCTCCCACTTGTTCAGGTAGCGGCAGCACCAAGCCATCTTGCGGACAATCCACAATCTGCCCGATTCGATCAGGTCGGCCTTTTGGTAATAGGAATAGGCCTGGGACAACTGCCCTGTTTTCTCGTAACAGAAAGCCACCTTCTCAAATAGCTCAATATTGCTTTTATCTTCTTCCAGTATCGAAAGAAAGACCTTGAGGGCATCGGGATAAAACTGTTTGTCGAAAAACAATTCGGCAATATTGCGGATGGTTTTGTGGTCCGACACCAGATGCTTTACAAAGTGGGTCTCGTGCAGGTCGAGGGGCATGGCAAACACATCATCGAACTCGGCTCGCCAGGGATGCAACTTGAAGAAACGGTAAAGGTCCTGAAAATACTGGGTATATATGCTCTTGGTCCGGGCCAGGCCGTTGAGCATATCCTGGTCTTTCTCCAGTTCGGAAATGTTGTCCATTTCGGTCCTGAGCATGTCCATCATCATGGTCTTTTGCTGGTCGGGCACCAATTGCAGGTTCAGACAAAAGGAATATTTATCCGAATTGCACATGAAATAGGTGTTTTCGAGCTTGTTCGCCAGGGGCATTACATCCGGACCTTCGCCCGGCTGCCCGATAGCATTCTGTATGGCCGGATGGGCGGCAAAAAAGGGAACAAACCAGTTGCTGATCTCACGGAAAAACGGGAAATGCTTCAAACGGGAAAACGCGCTCATGAACACATCCATTCCGTCCATTTGCATTTCGGTAAGTTCCTGCAACTTGTCGAGCAGATCGGGAGCGTCTTCGAACACCGTTTCCCAGTCGGGGTTTTTTTCCTCCTCGGCCGGGTCGGAGAATATATTGTCCAGGTCCAGCTTTTCTTCCAGCCGGGGACGCATTTTCATCATGGCAGGAAGGATCTCTTCTTCCCATTTTTTTTTCACCTTTTCGGTTTCCCTCGATTTGGTATACTGTACCAGGATGGCCTCGATGTGTTGCTCTATCCGTGGGAAATTTTTCAATGCCAGGGTTTTTTGTTCCAGCACGGGGTAAAGGGCATACCGGTCATTGTATTTCAGGAAACCCATAAAAAGTCCTACCATCGCCCTTTCCCAGACAAAGGGTTCGCGCTTATCCACAAAACGGAACAGCAACAAGAACTTGTTGGCATCGAAATACCTGAGCAGGCTCAGAGTCAGTGCGCTCACTACCAATGACTTGTCATGCCACGGCAGTTGCTCCGAATCGCAGGTGGCTTCGAGGAGCCTGGTCTCTTCGCCGGTACAGTTGTCGGTAAGCCAGATGATGTTGAAAATATGATGCAAGGCATCTTCCCTGTGCCCGGCGGCAACCCCCTCCCCTACTTTTGCATCTCTGAGCAAGCCGGCAAGTTCGTCGTCAAACGTGAGGGATTCCAAAATGTCGATGGCTTCGGCAGGCTCCAGGCCTTTTTCGCGCAGCAGCTCCCGCTTAAGCCTGACAGTATTGTCCCGCCCCCATTCAAACAACAGCATTTCCCTTAATTTATCAGCCATTTCGAGCAAGGTTCGCAACAAATAGCGGTATACCTTTTCGCGTTCCGGATCCTGCACACCCGAAAAGCTGTGCCTGAGCAACTGCCGGTAGTTTTCTTCCAGTGCATCCAGTTCGGTGTTCAGGTACTCCTTGCGGGCATCGGCAACCAACTGCCTAAGCTGCACAAAGGCATCCGACACCCTGTTGCGATGAATCATTTCGCTTGCCTTATCGTATTTGGCGGTAATCTCTGATTTTTTCATAAGCCTCTTTGATGGAGTGCGAAATAAACAATGTACTGTGGCAAATGTACAGGATTTTTTTCCAAAGGAATTGAAGCAAAAAAAGGACGAATGCCGGTATGGAGAGGCTGTTGCCTATAAAATCAGGCGTTCGGCACTCATCAGGCATGGTGGTCTCCACCGCACAAGCGAAAGTCCCGGCCCTTCATAGGCGGCCGAAAAGGCCATGGTCTCATGGATTTTCTGCTTCCATGATCCGGTGAGTTTGGCAGACTCGTGGATATGTCCATGCAGGGTGAGCATGGGCTTGCGCCCCTCAATGAACTCCTTGACGGCAATGCTGCCGACATGGACATCCACAGGCACATGGTCCACCACCACGCCGTCGAGCCCGGCACGATCAAGCAGGGTGGCATAGGGAGGGGTGTGGAACAGAAAGATGGCCCCCGACAGCCCGTCGTCTCCGGCCAGGACCTCCAGGTCTTCCCTGATCGTGGCAAAGCCGGTATCGGCATCGGGGGGTGCGGTCCGGTAGCCCTCGTCGGGATGCACACAGCCGGGATCGACGTACCTCGATACATCATAGCGTTCCCAGTCCTTGAGCAAAAAAGGGGTAGGAGGCACCATCGAATATCCGTAAACGGAATAATCCCCGAAGGTTTTCTTCTTCATGTGCATATAATGCCACAGCCCGGCCTGCTCGTATTCGATGAAGCTGTCCTCCTCGCTCCTTGGATCGTCGTTGCCAAGGATCAAAAATACCTCGGGGTAGTCAGCCCCCAGTTTGTTTTTCAGCCTTCTGAAAGCGGGCGCCATAAAACCATGCACAAAGTCTATGGGGGGAGCCTTGCTGCTGGCCCTGTAAGTCAGCCCGGCTGGCAGCAGGTCGCCGCCCATGAACAGGGCGCCGGGTCGGTCTGTTTCGATGCGGTCAGTGAGCTTGTCAAAACGGGCGACATTCCCATGAAGGTCAGAGACAAAAAAAAAATACTTACGCATATCCGGGTGCTTTTCTGAGCAATCTGGCGCTATTGGACACAGATTCCAGCATAACGGCAAAGCTTGTTTTTTGTTCAATGTCGTGATCGGTGATGATGTGCAGATCAATGAGGCTTACGCTGATGTCGTAACCCGTTTGCCGGCAAGTGACTTCAGCCAGGCAGAGGCCCCATCCCTCGCACCAGCAGCGGAGCTTCTGCTGCTTCTTTTCGTCGTCTTCACAATGTGCCAGCAGGTCGATGTCCGAGCAGGGGCCGGGCGATCCTGTTTTGACACTACCGATCAGGTAGAGAGCCTTTACGCCCATTGCTTCCATATCCAGATGCGCTGCAATGGCTCTTGCCATTTCCATACGCCAGCTCCAATGATCGTATTCACGGTGTTTGTGCATGGTTAAAAGTAAAAAGCCCGGAAATACCGGGCTTTTCTGGTTTATTGCGGATAATAGATGGGACCCTCTATCCCGAGCGGAATATTCAGCAGCAGCCATGCAATGAACATGGGTATCCTCACCACCATAAACGCAATGGCGTAGGGCAGCATCACGGCAATAATGGTACCGATGCCGATGTTCTTCACATATTTCTGGGCGAAAACGATCACCAGCGGAAAATAAGGCAAGAGCGGGGTCAGGATATTGGAATACGAATCACCGATCCTGTAAGCTGCCTGCGTGGTCTCGGGCGAATAGCCCATCAACATCAGCATGGGCACAAAGATGGGGGCTAAAATGGCCCATTTGTCGGAAGCGCTGCCAATGATCAGGTTGATGAAGGAAGAGACCAGGATGAAGGCCACCAGCAGGGGAATTCCTGTAAAACCGATGTTCTGCAGCCCGGCAGCCCCCGAAATGGCCATGATCGAGCCAAGGTTCGACCAGATAAAGAACTGCACCAGGTGAGCGGCCACAAAAGCCAGTACGATATACCCTCCCATGGTACCCATCGACTCGGCCGTCATCTTGGCCACATCCTTGTCTCCCCTGATGGTTTTGGCTTTTAACCCGTACACCAGCCCTGTTACGAAGAACAGTACGAACATCAGCGGGACAATGGAATCATAGAAGGGGTTCATGCTGCCGTCATCGCCACGCAAGACCCCGTTTTCGGGAATGATGGCCGCGGCAATCAGGCCCAGGATAATCAGCAGGGTGATCCCTGCCCATTTCAGGCCCTTCTTCTCCCCAGGCGAAAACTCGGAACTGTACTCCTCATCATCGCCTCCTTCGTATTTGCCCAGGCGGGGAACAACGATCTTTTCGGTGACCCAGGTGCCGGCCAGGCCGACCAGGGGCACCGAGGCCGCCATCAGGTAATAGTTCGAAAGGGGGTTTACCGTATAGGCCGCATCCATGATGGTGGCAGCCGATTGGGTAAAGGCAGCCATCATCGGGTCGAGCCCGGTGGGCAGGAAGTTGGCCCCGAATCCGCCCGAAACGCCGGCGAAAGCCGCTGCCAGACCGGCCAGGGGGTGCCGCCCCATCCCTTTGAAGATAGCTGCCCCGAGGGGGATCAGCACCACATAGCCGGCATCGGCAGCCACAGAGCTGATCATGCCAGCGGTTACTACGGAAAAGGTGATCAGTTGCCTGGGCACCTTGGACACAAAAACTCTCAGGGCAATGGCGATCAATCCGCTGCGTTCGGCCACACCGATACCCAGCATCACCACCAACACCAGGCCCAGGGGCGGGAAAGAGGCAAAGACCTCCACCATCGAAGTCATGATCAGGCGGATGTTGTCGGCAGTCAAAAGATTTACGGCCCGGATGGGTTCGGTGACCTCCGGTGAGGGATGATCTGCGCTAAGCCCCAATGAACCAAATATCCACGACAGCACAAGCACAATGGCGATCAGTATGGCAAACAGGGTGACCGGTTGCGGCAATTTGTTCCCTACGACTTCAATTTTGTTGAGGATGCGCTGCATCGCACCCCTGGGCGCCTGTTCGCCCCCCTGAGGCTCCTTTTCTTTTGTCATATTGAGTTGGGTTGACGGTTTTTGTATGTGAAACTGATGATTCGCATAAAAGCCCCAAATTTAATGCTTTCACTGAAACCACAAAAAAAAAGTTGACAAGGCTGATCCTTTCTACCTGATGATGGTCACGGCACCCTCGGCATAGCGGGTTTCGCCCATCCTGGAATATTGCAGCACGTAAAAGTACACCCCGTCGGGGGCATTGCCCCCGTCCCACCAGTTATTGTAGTAATCGTGGTGTTCGAAAACCTTTTTTCCCCAACGGTTGAATACGACGATCTGGGCATTGGGGTAATGCTCCAGGTTGAGTATCTCAAACTCGTCGTTGATTCCGTCGCCATTGGGAGTGAACACATTGGGAATGGTCAGGTCGCAGTTTTGTTCGCTAAAGGTTTTGTCAAAAAAGTCGGTGCAGCCCGTATGGTTATCGGTGACAACCACTGTATAGGTAGCCGGTTGCTTCACCATCAGGGTGTCGTGAATGCGGCCGGGCAAATCGACCCCGTTCGCCTGCCACTGATAGGTCCAGTGAAGGCCATCGTTGTTGCGGGGCAAAACGGTAAACACGGTGGAGTCGCCCTCGCATACCGGCAACTCCAGTTCCGAAACGATTTCCGCCTCGGGCAACGGCCTGATGTTCACAGTGAGTGTCGTATCGTGGGTGCAGCCGAACTCATCGGTGACCTCGAACAAAAAGAAGTGGTCGCCGGTTTCGGTCAGGCTCACGGCAGCCGGGTTTCCCTGAACAGCTACTCCATTGCGATACCATTGCTGCGCAACGATTTCGGGAACAAATATCAGGGAGTCGGGATAGAAGGCCTCATCGAAAAACAGGCTCCAGCCAAACACATGGCCGGCACCCCCATCGCCCTGATCCGTTACCCGCAGCACCCATTCTCCATTCAGGGTGCTGCCGGCCAGCTGGTTAAAGCTGTCCTGGGGCGTATAATTGCCGGGAGGCATGTAGGCGGCGTTAAAATAATAGTTGCCTGCCTGATCGATGTATTCATGAAAACGCGGGGTGGTCACCTCCATAGTGCCAAACTGGGGCAGGGGCGAGAAACAATAGGAGTAGCCGCGCCCGGGGGTATTTCCATTGAACACCACGGGTTCGCCCAGGTTGGCGGTAGGGCCGGAGGCGGCCTTCAGAAGCATGGAAGTTCCGTCGGGCGATTGCAATTCGACCCGAAGCTGACCCTGGTCGGTGTGTTCGACCAAAATGCAAACCCTGTCTATGTCTTCGGCCGACAGGATCTCCACCCCGGGATCGAACACATCGAATTCGAGTGAGGAAACATAGGCCTGGGCCGGCTGTGTCAAAAAGGGGGGATCTTCAACGACCGACGTCGGGAAACCTGTCCATACGGTGGGATTTGCCCTGCCGGCAAGGGTAAAGGTTTCACCGGCACAGGCAGAATCGACCGAAACCACGGTCCCCTCAAAGGTGGGGATGGTTGCCACAAAAACCAGTTCCACTGCATGGGCCAGGCAGCCCGTAGCGGGGTCCGCGACCGTCAGATGAACCGGGTAGACCCCGGGTTCATCAAACGCATGGCTCATTTGCTGCCCCTCGTGGGCAAAATCGCCGACGGTCCATGAATACGCCAGCGCAGCAGGGTCTGTATCGAGGTTTTCGGGGAGGTAACCGGCCGAGCCACTGAACGACAAAGTTTCATCGGCAAAGGGGCAAAGTCCGGGGATCTCTTCCGGAAAAATGAAGGCTTCAAACAGCTCGCAAAGAGAAGCACAGTCAATGTGGGCCACCCAACCCTGCCTGCCGGCCACTTCTCCTGGCTGGGCGGGATCGAATTCGCTGCTGGTAAAACGAAAGTGCAAACATTGCCCCGAGCCGTATATGCGCCGGCCGGACAAATCTTCTGCAGTGGCCTGCAAAAGCAGGGGGGCTGTGGCATCGGACCCGTCGTACACGAAAAGGAAGTCGCCCTGGCCAAGGCGGAAAAAATCGAACCGCACTCCGGGATAGGGTGCATCGGGCCCGGCACTGCAGAGGGTAAGCCGGAAATCCTCACCCGGTCCGTAAAAGGCCAGGGTGTCGCCCCCGCTGCTGTCGGTAAAGATACCACTGCAGGTCTCAATGGTTTGGCCGTGGTGCTGATCGATAGGAAAAACCACCTGGGCAGGGGCAGAAAGGGCGGTAAGGTAAAACACCACCACGAACAACAAGCTGGCGCCAGGGTGAAACAGTGGATGGCCCATTGGAAAATATGGTATTACATTCAAAAATATGCAAAGAGTACGCAAAACCCGGCTGTTTTATTTTACGGCCAGTCTGGTTTCAAAAGTACGCAAAAATCCAAAGGCCTGTTTCCCGGCTTTCGAACAACTGTGTTAAAGTGCAAACATTGGGTTTTTAATTGTACTTTTGCAAGCTATGAAACACATCCGGAATTTTTGCATCATTGCCCATATCGACCACGGCAAAAGCACCCTGGCCGATCGGATGCTGCAGATGACCAACACGATCACCGAAAGGGATTTCAAGGACCAGGTCCTTGACAACATGGATCTGGAAAGAGAACGGGGCATTACCATAAAAAGCCACGCCATACAGATGGACTATGTCCTGGAGGGAGTGCCATACGTGCTGAACCTCATCGACACCCCCGGACATGTCGACTTCAGTTACGAGGTGTCACGTTCCATTGCCGCATGCGAAGGGGCACTGCTCATTGTAGATGCTTCGCAGGGCATCGAGGCCCAAACCATATCCAACCTCTACCTGGCCCTGGAGCACGACCTGGTGATCATTCCCGTACTGAACAAAATGGACCTGCCCGGGGCCATGCCCGACGAGGTGAGCGACCAGATCGTCGACCTGATCGGATGCGATCCGGGAGAGATCATCCCGGCCAGTGGCAAAATGGGCATGGGGGTTGAAGACATCCTGAAAGCCATCGTTGAACGCATCCCTCCTCCCGCGGGCAATCCCGACGCTCCCCTTCAGGCCCTCATATTCGATTCGATCTACAATGCCTACCGGGGGGTAGTGGCCTATTTCAGGGTAAAACACGGGAGGATCGGCCAGGGCGATCATGTGCAGTTCATGAACACCAAAAAGCAGTACCATGCCGATGAGGTGGGCATACTCAAGATAAGCCAGCAACCCAGAAAGGCCATATCGGCAGGTGACGTGGGCTACATCATTTCGGGCATCAAGGATGCCAGGGAAGTCAAAGTGGGCGATACCATCACCCATGTAGACAGGCCCACTCCTGAGGCGGTCAAAGGTTTTGAAAATGTCAAACCCATGGTTTTTGCCGGCATCTATCCTGTCGACACCGAAGATTTCGAAGACCTGAGGTCTGCCATGGAAAAACTGCAGCTGAACGATGCCTCCCTGACTTTTGAACCCGAATCTTCGGCCGCACTTGGGTTTGGCTTCCGTTGCGGATTCCTCGGGATGCTGCACATGGAGATCGTACAGGAGCGCCTCGAGCGGGAATTTGACATGACGGTGATCAATACCGTGCCCAATGTGTCCTACCGCGCCTATACCACACGCGGAGTAATGAAGGTGGTGAACAACCCATCCGATCTGCCCGGCCCGGGCGAGCTGGATCAGATCGAGGAGCCCTATATATCGGCACAGATCATTACCAAAACCGATTACGTGGGTGCGGTCATGAAACTGTGCCTCGACAACAGGGGGGTGGTGAAAAATCAGGTTTACCTTACCACCGACAGGGTGGAACTTACCTTTGAAATGCCGTTGTCTGAGATCGTGTTCGACTTTTACGACCGGCTGAAAACCATCTCACGGGGATATGCCTCTTTCGATTACCACCCCACCGGCTACCGGCAGTCGAACCTGATCAAGCTCGACATCCTGCTCAACGGCGAACATGTTGATGCGCTCTCGGCCCTGATACACCGGGACAATGCCTATGATTTCGGGAAACGAATCTGCTCCAAGCTGCGCGAACTCATCCCCCGCCAGCAATTCGACATCGCCATACAGGCGGGTATCGGATCAAAGATCATAGCCCGGGAAACGGTCAAGGCCCTTCGCAAAGACGTAACGGCCAAATGTTATGGGGGCGACATCACCAGGAAACGAAAACTGCTCGAAAAGCAGAAAAAAGGCAAGAAAAAGATGCGGCAGGTAGGGAATGTAGAGGTGCCACAGCAGGCCTTTATGGCGGTGCTCAAGCTAGACAGCTAGACCGGCCACCACGATGGTGATCTCTCCCTTAATGTTTCTTTTTTCAAACACATCAATGAGTTCCTGCAGGCTACCCCTTAGGTGTTCTTCGTACAGCTTGCTGATCTCGCGCGACACACAGCCCTGCCGGCCGGGACCGAAAAAGGCCGACATATCGTTCAGGGTCTTTAACAACCGGTGGGGAGATTCGTAGAACACCATGGTCCGGCTCTCGCCCGCCAGGGATTCAAGCCGGGTTTTACGCCCTTTTTTGACCGGCAAAAACCCTTCAAAACAAAAACGTTCGCAGGGCAATCCGCTACCGATGAGGGCGGGCACAAAGGCCGTTGCCCCTGGAAGGACCACCACCCCGATGCCTTCGCGAATGCACTGCCGTACAATGAGGAAACCGGGATCGGAAATACCAGGCGTTCCGGCATCGCTGACCAGGGCAATGCGTTCTCCCGATCTTAATTTATCGATCAGGGAGGGAAGAACCTTGTGCTCGTTGTGCTGATGATAGGCCATCATTTTTACTGTCAGGTCGAAATGCCTGAGCAGCCTGCCCGTATGCCGGGTATCCTCTGTCAGCACAAGGTCGGCCTCGCGGAGTGTGCCGATGGCCCGCAACGTCATGTCTTCCAGATTGCCCACGGGTGTGGGAACTACGTACATCTTTGACATTTCCCGGTCAATTAGCTGCCCATATACCTGCGCTGCACAAAATTGGCCAGCATTTCGATGGTTGCCGACGAACGGCCGGCATCCCACGAGAACTCCCTGCCAAGGGCATTCAGGGTATCGAAGGCAGCCTTCACATCTGCAGCTTCGTTCAAACGGGCAATGGCGTCATGATAGGCCTGTATGTCCCCATCGAACAATTCGTTGATAAACAAAAATTTCTCATTGACCCCGATGGCATCCTTCAGGCTGGAGATGGGGTGTTGCTGCATCCTTGCCCCGATGCTGCGGTCGGTCTTTTGTCCGGAAAGCCGCTGATGCACCGAATTGTCGTCCTGGACAAACAGGTCGCCGATGGTTTTGTTGCCCTCGGGCGACAATTTGTCGATGACCGTTTTCTTGCCGGTGGCAGGGGGGGGCGGCTGATCAGAAAAGGCCGACCTGGCTTTTATCTCGGGCACCGGAGGTTGGGGGGCCGGTTGTCTGGGGGCAGGCTCGCCCGCTTCTATCCCGATGGATTCTGCCTTCGTTCCTGCCGCTTCAGACAGGTTCTTTTCCTGTGGCGGCGGGGTCCGGGCCTCTGTTTCAACCACGGGGGCTTGCTTGGGAGTAGGGGCAGATAGCTCCTCTTCCGGCAGTTTTTCCTCTTTGCCCTTATCCGCTTCCTGTTTCCCACCCCGGGTCTCTCCCTGCCTTATACCGGTGTGTGGCCTGTCTGACCCCGGGCCGGGATCGACCATTGTGCGGGATACCGGCTGAGTGTGAAGTGTTGACTTACGGTTATTTCCCGGGATTTCCCCTTCCTGATCTGAAGCGGCTTTCAGCAGTTCGAACTGCCGGTAGAGCAGCCGCATATCGTCTTTGACCAGGTCTATCTCCATGAATAGCTCAGGTCCGGAATACCGGGCATTGATGTGGTTTGTCCTGCTTACAATGTCTTCCAGAAGGCGTACGATCTGTTCTTTTACTTGAGTGTGGTCCATAAAAAAGATAGGGTTTATAAATGATTGTGCTCGGCAATTCAAAACGGTGTAAAGTTATTGATTATTTTTGTGGGGCGCAGTAAAATGATGCCGGGCTCCGGCCGGCCAACCCAAAGCAAGGCCTTCTGATGTTTCTCGAAAACGAAGTGGACCGGTCCAGACGCCGTGGCTGGATTGAAGTTATCTGCGGCAGCATGTTCTCCGGCAAAACCGAGGAACTGATACGCCGTTTGAAGCGGGCGCGAATAGCCAGGCTGAATGTCGAGATATTCAAACCCGGAATAGACACCAGGTACGACGACGAAAAGGTGGTTTCGCACGATGCCAACGAGATCCTTTCAACCCCGGTGCCTGCATCGGGCAATATTCTTTTGCTGGCCAACAATGTGGATGTGGTGGGCATAGACGAAGCCCAGTTTTTCGATGCGGGGCTGCCCGAAGTATGCAACCAGCTCGCCAACCAGGGCGTCCGGGTAATTGTGGCCGGGCTCGATATGGACTTCACCGGGAAACCCTTCGGGCCCATACCTGCCCTGCTTTCCACGGCCGAATACATCACCAAGGTGCATGCCGTTTGCGTCAAGTGCGGTTCACTGGCCCAGTATTCTCACCGCACCATCAAGGAAGAAAAGCTGGTGGTGCTGGGCGAGCAGGAGGCCTACGAGCCCCTTTGCCGGAGTTGTTTTGGCAGGGAGAGGGGCTAAACCTACCTGAGCTTTTTCTTCAGTTTTTCTGTCAGGTCTTCGAATCCCGGTTTTTCCAGCAGGGCGAACATATTCTTTTTGTATGCCTCCACTCCGGGCTGATCAAAGGGATTTATCCCGAGTATGTAACCGCTGATGGCACAAGCCATCTCAAAGAAATAGATCAGTTCGCCCAGGGTATGGGCATTGATAAGGGGCAGGTTGATCATGAGGTTGGGCACCCCGCCTTCAGTATGTGCCATCATGGTCCCCTTCAGGGCCATGTGGTTAACATGGCTAAGGCGTTTGCCGGTGATGTAGTTCAGCCCGTCCTGATCGTCCTCATCGTGGGGGATAACCACTTTCCCTGAGGGCTGATCCACCCTGATCACCGTTTCGAAGATTGTCCTGAGCCCGTCCTGGATGTACTGGCCCATCGAATGGAGGTCGGTGGTGAACCCCGCCCCGGCAGGAAAGATGCCCTTGCCATCCTTCCCTTCGCTTTCACCGTACAACTGCTTCCACCATTCGATCATGTACCGAAGCGATGGATTATAGGCCGCAAGGATCTCGGTGGTCCTGCCCTTGTTGTACAGTATGTTCCTGATCACGGCATACAGCGATGCCGGGTTTTGCATCAGCGAATCCTCCCTGCGCAGGAAGTCGGACATTCCGGCTGCGCCCGCCAACAACTCCCTGACGGGCAGTCCGGCAACGGCGATCGGGAGCAGTCCCACGGGCGACAAAACCGAATAACGGCCGCCCACATCATCGGGAATGACGTATGTGGCATAGGAATGTTTTTCGGCGAGGGTTTTCAGGGCGCCTTTTGAGGCATCGGTAACGGCAAAGATTCTGTCGGAAGCCGCCTCCCCGTATTTTCCCTGCAAATGCTGCCTGAGCAGCCTGAAGGCAATGGCCGGTTCGGTGGTGGTACCGGACTTGGAGATAACGATCAGCGAATAATCCTTGTTGTCCAGAAAGGCAAGCAACTCACCGAGGTAATCCTCATCCAGATGGTGACCCGCATACAGCATCAAAGGCCCCTGAGAACAACCGGCTTTCGGAGGCAGGGCACCCGAAAGGGCCTCGATCACGGCGCGCGCGCCCAGGTACGAGCCCCCGATCCCCACCAGCACCACCACATCCGATTGTGCCCTGATCTTTTTTGCATCCGACTCCAGGCGGTCGGTCAAATCACTCCCGGCCTCGTGGGGGAGCCCGGTCCAGCCAAGAAAATCACTGCCGGCGCCCTGGCCATTGTAAATAGCTTTCCGGTGCAGGGCTACCTCCCGTTCAAACAACATGATCTCGTTGCGGGAGACAAAGGAGGCGGAGTGTTGGTAATCGAACGTCAGCCTGGTCATATTCGGCAGGGTTTTACACTGTTTGCAGCAGGCCGCACACAGCGGCCGTGTCAATCGAGTTTACGCGCAATCTCAATGGTTTCGAAGGCCTCAATGATGTCGCCTACCTTGATATCGTTGAAACGTTCAATATTGAGACCGCATTCGTAACCGGCCGACACCTCCTTTACGTCTTCCTTGAAACGCTTCAATGAACCCAGTTTGCCCGTATACACCACAATGCCATCGCGGATCAGGCGGATGCTGGAATTTCTCTGTATCTTCCCGTCGAGTACCATACAACCCGCCACGGTACCCACCTTGGTGATCTTGAATACCTCCCTTACCTCCAGGTTGGCCAACACCTTTTCCTCAATTTCGGGCGACAACATCCCTTCAATGGCCGATTTGATCTCATTGATGGCGTTATAGATGATGCTGTAAAGGCGGATATCGATCTGCTCATTTTCGGCAAGTTTGCGGGCAGCCACCGATGGCCTTACCTGGAATCCGATAATGATGGCATTGGAAGCAGAGGCCAGCAATACATCGCCTTCGGTTACTGGCCCTACAGCCTTGTGGATGATATTGACCTGAATCTCGTCGGAGCTCAGTTTCAGCAGGGAATCGCTGAGGGCTTCGACCGAGCCGTCCACATCGCCCTTCACAATTATGTTCAGTTCCTTGAAGTCCCCGATGGCGATCCTCCGCCCGATTTCGTCCAGTGTGATATGCTTCTGGGTACGCAGGCCCTGTTCGCGGATCAGTTGCTGCCGCTTGGTGGTGATGGTCTTGGCCTCACTTTCCGACTGGACCACCCTGAAGGTGTCTCCGGCCTGGGGGGCGCTGTCGAGACCGAGAATCAGGACAGGGGTCGAGGGGCCGGCTTCGTGTATGCGGTGGCCCCTTTCATTAAACATCGCTTTCACCTTGCCGTGAGAAGTACCTGCCACCACGATGCCACCAACTTTCAGGGTACCGTTTTGCACCAGGACGGTGGATACATAGCCCCTGCCCTTGTCCAGGGCAGACTCGATAACAGTTCCGCTGGCATTTTTTGAGGGGTTGGCTTTCAGTTCAAGCATTTCCGACTCAAGCAGCACTTTCTCCAGAAGGCCTTCGATGTTCTGCCCTGCCTTGGCAGATATTTCCTGGCTCTGGTATTTGCCACCCCAGTCTTCCACAAGTATGTTCATGTTGGCCAGCCCTTCCTTGACCTTTTCAGGAGCCGCGTTCTCCTTGTCTATCTTATTGATGGCAATAACAATGGGAACCCCGGCGGCCTGGGCGTGGTTGATGGCTTCCACGGTCTGGGGCATGACACTGTCGTCGGCGGCTACCACGATGATGGCCACGTCGGTTACCTTGGCCCCTCTTGCCCGCATGGCGGTAAATGCTTCGTGTCCGGGTGTGTCCAGAAAGGTAATGGTTTTCCCGTTATCCAGCTTAACGGCATAGGCACCGATATGCTGGGTGATGCCCCCTGCTTCTCCGGCAATGATGTTGGAGTGCCTGATCTGATCGAGCAGCGAGGTCTTCCCATGATCCACATGGCCCATCACGGTGACAATGGGGGCACGGTCGCGCAATTTGGCCGGGTCTTCGGGTTCTTTCTCAACTAGGTCTTCCTGGGAGTCGGCACTGACAAACTCCACATCAAAGCCGAATTCATCGGCAACAATGGAGATGGTCTCTGCATCCAGGCGCTGGTTGATCGATACAAACAACCCCAGCGACATACAGGTGGCAATGATCTCGTTGACCGAAATATTCATCATATTGGCCAGTTCGGCGGCCGAGATGAATTCGGTCACCTGCAGCACCTTCTGTCCGGTAACTTCCTGTTCGCGCTCCTTTTCCTTTTGCTGCTGCTGCACATCGCGTTTCATCCGGCGGTACTTGGCCGCTTTCGACTTCCCGGTACCACTCAGATTGGCCAGTGTTTCCCTGATCTGACGGGAGATCTCCTCTTCCGAGACCTCCGGTCTGACATAGTCTTTCCTGACTCCCTTGCGGGCCCTGCCGGTATCGGTGCCGGTGGTTTTCTGATCGGTCGGAGGCAGCTGGCCTTCCGGGGGTTTATCCTTTTTGATGCGCTTGCGCTTGCGCTTCTTGGCCTTTCCAGTATCGGAAGAGGAGGCGACCGGTTTTTTGGCAGCCTCCCGGGGTTCGGGCAGGTCCATCTTTCCGAGGATGGTCGGGCCATCCAGTTTGCGGAACTGTGTCCGGTGATGGTCCTTTTCCGGCCCTTCCTTTTGTTCATCGGCTGCTTCTTCGGCTCCGGCTTCCTTCGTTTCAGCAGCTGCAGGGGGTTCTTCCCCGGCCCCGGGGGGAGCGGGGGCTTCCTTTTTTTCTTCTTCTGCGGCTTTTTGGGGGGCTTTTTTCTTTGTCTTCCTGGCGGTTTTGGCCTCATCGAGGTCAATCCTGCCCACAATCTTCAGGCCGGTTTTGTCTGCTTTCTCTATAGCAGACTCTTCCAGGGCTGTTTTTTCGGCGGCTTCCGGGCTTATGGCCTGTTCACCGGCAGCTTCCTCCTCCTTTTCTGCTGCAGGCCTTTTTGAGATTTCGGCCGCAGCAGCTTTTTCTTCCGGCACGGGGGCCTGAGGTTTTTCTGCTTCGGAGGCCGCTTCGGGTATAGGGGGCTTCTCCTCTGTTTTTCCGGCTTCCTTTTCCTCTTTTTCCATTTCTGCAGGGGCCGGGGCAGCTTTTTTGGCAATGGGCTTTTCTTCGGCAGCGGGCGCCTTCATGTCTTTGATGAAGAGTTCCTCATCGGCAGCCTTTTTCTCTTCTTTCTCCCTGGCTACCCTTTCGTCCTGATCCATCGAAATGCTTTCGCGCTTCAGGATGTTCAATCCGGCCTTGCGACTGGCCTCCTTCAGAGTTTTCTCGCTTTGAAACTCCTGAAAGAGCAACTCATAGGCTTCGCCGGAGATCTTGGCGTTGGGATTGTTATCCACAGCGATCCCCTTCTTGTTCAGAAATTCGACAATGGTGGTCAATCCGACATTGAACTCCCTGGCAACTTTGCTTAATCTTCGCGTTTTGGTCCCTTCGGTCATATACAGCTTTCGGTTATCAATCGTTTACAGCTGCCGGTAAAAGCGCTGCAAATTTAGTGCATTTTTTACTCAAACTCTGCCTTCAATATGCGCATCACCTCTTCCAGTGTTTCCTGCTCGAGGTCTGTTCTGTTGACCAGGTCCTCCACAGTGAGGTTCAACACGCTTTTGGCGGTGTCGCAACCGACTTTTTTCAATTCGTTGATGATCCATCCTTCGATCTCATCGCTGAACTCCAGCAGATCAACGTCTTCGCCTTCGGTTTCGGTTTCGCGGTATACGTCGATCTCATAGCCGGTCAGGCTGCCTGCCAGTTTGATGTTGAAACCTCCCTTGCCAATGGCCAGGGAAACCTGATCGGGTTTCAGGTATACCTCAGCCCTCTTGTTTTCCTCGTCCAGTTGCACCGAGCTGATTTTGGCCGGGCTCAGGGCCCTGGAGATATACAGGGTGGTGTTGGTGGTGTAGTTGATCACATCAATGTTCTCGTTGCGCAATTCCCTGACAATGCCATGTATCCTGCTGCCCTTCATCCCCACACAGGCGCCCACAGGGTCGATCCTGTCGTCGTAGGATTCAACGGCTACCTTGGCCCGTTCTCCCGGCACCCTGACGATCTTCTTGATGGTGATCAGCCCATCGTATACTTCGGGTACCTCCTGTTCAAAAAGCCTTTCCAGGAAAACGGTCGAGGTGCGGCTGATGATGATCAGCGGATTGTTGTTTTTTATTTCCACACGTGAAACCACCGCCCTGACAGTATCCCCCTTGCGGTAAAAGTCGGAAGGGATCTGCTCCGATTTGGGCAGTATCAGCTCGATGTCCTCATCATCCAGGGCAAGGATCTCTTTTTTCCACACCTGGTAAACCTCGGCCGTGACCATGTCGCCAATCTTTTCCTGGTATTTTTTGTACACGCTGTCTTTTTCCAGCTCAAGGATCTTGGAGGCCAGGTTCTGTCTGATGGCAAGTATTTCCCTGCGCCCGAAATCGCTCATTCTTACCGGTTCGGATACCTCCTCCCCAATCTCAAAGTCGGGTTCTATCTTGATGGCATCCGAATAAGCGATCTCGGAGTTTTCGTCCTCTACTTCCCCGTCTTCGACAATCACCCGGTTGCGCCAAACCTCCAGGTCGCCCTTGTCGATGTTTACAATAATGTCAAAATTTTCAGCAGATCCGTATTTCTTTTCCAGCATACTGCCGAAAACATCTTCCAGGATCAGCATCATGGTAGAGCGGTCAATGTTTTTAAATTCCTTGAATTCGGAAAACGACTCAACCAGATTAATAGTTTCCATATGTCTGTGATCACTTTTAATTACGTACTCGATTCGTTCGTGAATGCCACTGCACCGATTATCTGAATGACACCTCTACCTTTGCCCTGTCAATGTCCTCAAAAGGGATAGCCACCCTGTCTGCAGCATCGGTTTCGGGTTCCCTGGCTTTTTTCTTTCCCTTGAGGGGTTTTTCTTTTTCCAGCACGATCTCTTCCTGGCTTACCTCCACCAGCCTGCCCCTGACCACCGATTGGTCATTGAGGATAACCGAAAGCATCCTGCCCGTGTTGTTCCTGAATTGACGCCTCTGCTGCAGTGGGGCTCCCACGCCCACCGATGAAACCTCCAGTTCGAAATCCTCGATGTCGCGATCAAGGGCCGACTCCAAATGCCGGCTCAGTTTTTTGCAATCATCGATGCTCACTCCCTGATCTCCATCGATAAACACCCTGATCCTGTTCTGAGGGCTTACCTTTACCTCCACCAGGAAAAGCGGGTTGTCTTCCAGCTGGCTGTTTACAATATCTTCTATGGCCTTTTTATCGATCATGCCTGTTACTGCCAATAAAGAAGGGGACTGTTTCGCCCCCTTTCTTCTCCGGCTGTATCAAATTTCAGCGCAAAGGTAAACAATTTATTTTACAATGAAAAAAAAATACGCCTGTTATTTAGCCTATTAGGATCACCCTGCAGGCTTCCGGACAAACCCAATGAACGGTCAGTATCTGCCGATCCATAAATCGTAATAGGTATCGAAGGTTTCATTGGCCAGCGCGGCCAGTTCCTCCTGACCATGTAGTTCAGTGATCCGGGCAATGCGCTGCATCATGGCCAGGCTTTCCTGCTTGCGGCTATCGATCAGGGTGGCCCTGTGGCCGGTAAAAGTAAATAAATAGGCCAGGTTTTCGCGGTGAATATCGATCATGCGGCGGGCAATGGCGTTGCCTTTTTCGTGGGCCCCGGCCTGGTAGTAACGCTCTGCGATCAGAAAGGTAAAATAGTTATAGGGCACATTGTGTTCGGGCATCACCTCCATGGCCCGGTCGAGCACGGCAATGGCCGAATCGGGTTTGTTCTCCAGGACCAGGGCCGCGCCCAGTTGCTGGAAAACATTCCGGAAACTGACCGTAAGGCGGCGGTGGTCTTCATCGAGATAAACCGCCGGATCGTACATATTTCCCCAAACGAATCTGTTCATCAGGTTGTCATACAGTATGCGGGTATTGATCCGGCCGGGTTCGGTGGGGTCTTTCTCGGTTTTGATGGGCAGCAGCCGGTAGGCCATCCCCTCAAGCTGGAAGTAGTCTTCCAGTCCCATATACGACTCACTGCCGGTGGTGATGGCAAAATACACGGGGCGTTCCCAGTTGTTCTCAGCCAAAAAGTTCAGGGCCATCAGGTGGTTCTTCTGCACACCCTGACCGGGCATTTGCCACTCAAGGGCATCCACGATCAGATGGGCGTCTTCGGGAGTCACCGTGCCATTGGCAACCACCCTGGCCGAATCGACCGGCAGGCGGAACCTGCTGGTGGGGAAATAGTCTTCGGGGCCACGTCCGGTGCGAATACGGGTCTGGGGGCTGTCATCTCCCACAAACTCCATCAGCCTCCCCAGGTCGTGGTAACCTTCCAGGCGTTCGATAATGTAAACATAATCGCGCGTCCCGTCGCGGTATTGCCGGGGCTCGAAGCTGAAGGGCACCGGATCGGCGTCATAGGTTTTTCTTCTCAGCATATTGTCGATATACCAATCGGTATTGAGCAGGCTCATGTTGACCACCTTGATGTCGGTGCGCACCCCCTCCACCTCCTGGGCATACCACAGGGGAAAGGTATCGTTGTCGCCGTTGGTGAATATGATAGCATTCGGGGCACAGCTTTCCAGGTAGTTGATCGCCACATCCCTGGCGCCATAGCGGCCCGAACGGTCGTGATCGTCCCAGTTTTCCCTGGCCATGTTGACGGGTACCAGCAGCAGGCAAAGGGCGGTCACGCCTACGGCCGCCAGCTTCCCGCTGCGGCCGCCAGCTTCGGCCCTTCCCTTCTGCAACTTCCTGGACAAGGCATCGATCAACCCGAGGACTCCAAGGCCTACCCATATGGAGTAGGCATAGAACGAGCCGATGTATGAATAATCACGCTCTCTGGGTTGAAAAGGGGTTTGGTTCAGGTAGATGATGATGGCCAGCCCGGTCATGAAGAAAAGCAGTCCCACCACCAGGGTGTCGCCGGGTCTTCGTTTCAGCTGGTAAAGGAAGCCCATCAGCCCAAGCAGGAAGGGAAGCATGTAATACTTATTGTGGGCCGGGTTCCAGGTTATGCTTTCGGGCAGGTTGCGCTGAGGTCCCAGCCTCAGTTCGTCGAGAGGCCGGATACCGGAGAGCCAGTTGCCCTCGAGGGGGCTTCCGTGGCCCTGTATGTCGTTCTGCCTTCCGCTGAAATTCCACATCAGGTAGCGGATGTACATATGCCCTACCTGGTGGGCAAAGAAAAACCGGATATTCTCGGTAAAAGTCGGTTTGTTGACCACTTCCACGCTGCCGTCGGGCTTGGTGATCCTCACGGGCCGGCCCTGCACATTGCCCCAGTTTTCATAGCCTTGCACGTGAAGGCGCCGGCTGCTCCACATCCGCGGGAACAGGGTGGTGAAGCGGGGGTCGTATACAGGCTCAAGGCCCTTTCTGGCATTGATGATCTCGTAACGCCCGGTTTCCCGGTTCTTGCCCCAGACCGGGGTCCCGTCTTCCACGTCCACCACCGGGGCATTGTAATAGGGGCCATAAAGCAAGGGCCAGGCACCGTATTGTTCACGCCCGAGGTAGGCCTTCATGGCCAGGGCGTCCTTGGGGGCGTTCTCGTTGATGGGCACCTGTGCATTGGACCTGATCACCAGCATAAAGAACGAAGAATACCCGATCACAATAAATGTAAAGCATAGCAAAACGGTATTCCACAGCACTTTTTTGCGGCGGTGGGTGTAATACAGTCCGAAGGTGATGCCCGCAATCAGCAGCACAAAAAAGATCAGCGTACCGCTGTGGAACGGCAGCCCGATGGCATTGACAAAGAAGCGCTCGAAGCGCCAGTCGAGCGTAAGGATGCCGGGTATCAGCACCGACTGCACCAAATAGAGCATGGCTACGGCCACGATGCCTGTGAACAGAACCCCCCTGGTGGTGGGAGTATATTTTTTGAAATAATAGACAAAAACGATGGCCGGAATGGCCAGGAGGTTGAGCAGGTGTACTCCGATCGACAGCCCGATGACGTAAAAGATCAGCACCAGCCATTTGTGGGCATCGGGCTCGTTGGCCCTGGCCTCCCACTGCAGTATGGCCCAGAACACAAAAGCGGTCAGGAAGGCCGAGGTGACATAGACTTCAGCTTCGACGGCCGTAAACCAGAACGAATCGCTGAAGGCAAGGGTCAGGGCCCCCACCAGCGCGCTGCCGAAAACGGCCCAGGCCTGCACATGGGTGAGCTCACCGGCGGCAGCGATGATCTTCCGGGCAAGGATGGTGATGGTCCAGAACAGGAACATCACCGTCAATCCGCCGGCCACAGCCGACATGGCATTGATCCAGAGAGCCACCCGGGCTGTGTTGCCCAGGGCGAACAGCGAGAATATCCTGGCCAGCATCTGGTAAAGGGGGGCTCCGGGCGGATGCCCGATCTGCAATTTATAGGATACGGCAATCCGTTCGCCAGCGTCCCAGAAACTGACTGTGGGTTCAATGGTCAGCAGGTACATCAGCGTGGCAAAGGCAAACAGCCCCCATCCGATATAGAGGTTCAATTTCCGATACATGAATTGGTCCATGGGAAAGATGTTTTGTTGGGCAATGGGCCATTGGTTATTCGTGCCGGGTCAGACGCCGGAATGCAAAATTACATAAAAAAAGAGTTTTGTGCCGGTTTTTAACACCCCGTGCAAGGGGGCGGCCCCAAAGAATCCCGGCGATACGTCCCGCCTTTTGACTCCGCCCGGACAGAGCCGATGATCCGGAGAGGATATTTAAAAAATCCCTTGCCTTTCCGGGTATTTTATTTATTTTTGCCCTCCAAAAGCAAACTGACCGATGGTGAAACGGTAGCACTACAGTTTTTGGAGCTGTCTGTCCAGGTTCGAATCCTGGTCGGTCAACCAGTTAAAACCACAAACCCCTGTATTATAAAATAATGCAGGGTTTTTTTTTATAGGGGCACGGATAAGTGGATGGTATTTCAAAAAAAGCCAAGCTCGCTGCTTTTCGGATGCTCTATCCGGATCGGCACTTTCTTTTTTAGTGCTCACAGGGTTTGCCGCGGGCCGGCTTCAGGCTGGCAAACGTGGGAAAGAAGAGGGCAATTGCAAGCAGGTTAAACACCAGACCGCCAATTGATTGGGTTCCACAGCTTCCAAAAACTAAAATGGTTAAGAAAAAGACAACAGTAATTTTCGTTCTTATAATAAGATGTTTCAGGTATTGAAAAAATCGTTTCCGGTCCGCTGCACATGGGGTTTCCCATTGTGGTAACCCTCCCTGCCCTTTCCCGCGGCAGCCCGCCTCTTTTTTTGCCTCCCGCTGCTGCTGTAAAACCTACTACCAGACATCCTCCAGCTTCAGATCAGGAGGGAGCCCCTGCGGAAAGCGTGCAAAGAGGCTGAGCTCCTCCGGACGGATGTCCTGTTCGCGGAGGGTGTACTCATTCCGGCTGAACTGATGCGTGAGCAGGGTGGCCACAAGGTTCACTGGCGCAGTCAGGAACAGGAACCATCCGTGACTCAGTGTCATTGCCGTGTACACCGGCACAAACCAGTTGAGGGATTTTCCGCCAGCATAGAACAGCCTGTAACTATCCACCCCGACCCAGGCGATCTGCTGCACCGCATCGGGTGTGCCGCCCCCTTCCGGAAGCACGAAAACATACGCCCCGTCTGAGGCAATCAGTTCTCCGCGCACCCGCTCACCATCGTCCAGCCTCAGATGAATGACGGCCCCATGGGTGTGCCGGGGCAGATCGTCAGGGGCAGGCAGGCCGCGCGGAACTGCGCAGCATGCCATCAACAGCGCCAGCAAGAGAAATGCCATGGGTTTTTTATTCTTCATGATTGGAAATGATCTGATGGTCGACCCTTGAATTCCAGAATGCTTCCTCCATAACAGCTTCGTATTCCTTATAGTCTTTGGCCTGTTTCCTGAGGTAGGAGCGCGGAAGATGCCGCATTCGCCAAAGACCGCGCAGATCGCTCTCCTGCTGCCAGGTATCCCGGCCCCACACCAGGTAATAACCGGTGGACGACAAAAACAACTCCATTTCCTCATCAACGGGGGGCAGGACGAATTCAAAGCGGTATTCGTCGCCGGGCTGGGATACCAGGTGCTGATCCGGGTTGTTCAGCACGCCCAACAGCCGGGCATTTTCCCTTTCGCCGGCGTAGAGTTTGTGGGGAAGTATTTCGACAGGCTCCACCTCCTGCACCACCCCGGTCAGGTAAAAGTAATCGAGGCGCCACAGGCCACGGTTCAGCTCCAGCCTGACCCTCACTTCCTGAGCAGCGTTGCCGGTGTCGAGCAACAGGATCTGATGGTTGAGGGCAATGGGGCCGGTTTCGTACCATTCGCCCTGAAAAACCCATTCTTCTGACCTGGGATCCAACAGATACACCCCGATCCCTCCCAACTGTTCATGGAGGGCATTTCCGATGCTTTGTCCGCTTTGGTCCATGGCAGAGGCTCCGGCCAAAAAATCGCTGTACACATTCCCCATACGGTCAAAGGCGTCGTATAACAGATAAGTGGTCATCAGGCTCTGACGGAAGCCGGCGACCAGCCCGAGTTGTCCGGCTCCTTCGGGCCGGTCAAATACCAACTGGATGGATTCCCTGCTCCGGATGTTGTCCGGATCGGAGGGGCTGAATCGTTCCATGCCGTTGTTGCTGCGCAGCAAATAGGCAATGTCTCCTTCATCGGCCGTGGCCATTTGCAAAAGGCCTTTTCCCTGAGCCAGGTAAAAATGTCCGGTGGGGTCGTGGTACACCCGCTGATTTGGCCCCCGGGGAGCCGACAGCAGCTTTACCGAACGTACATTGTGGGTTTCGTAGGCCTCGTTTTTCATGGTCAGCTGAAAAACCCCCGTGCTGCCCCCGGCTGCGGGCAGGGCATCGATATCGGTGTACTCCAGCCCGGGCGCAATGGCATTTGAAAAGCCTTCGGCATCGGCGCGGTATACATCGCGGTCACCATCTGTGTAAAAGGTAGGACAGGA
>PWJC01000020.1 GCA_003560165.1 Bacteroidales bacterium | reverse complement strand
AGGGAAGCGCCTGGATAGAAAAAAGCGGTTAAGTGGTAAGCGGGGAATATAAAAATAACGCTGCCTTCATATTCTCCCGCTTTACCTTTTTTTAAAAGAAGAATAATTTAACAAAAAAAGGGTTTTCTTGTTGTAAAACGAAAAAGGGGACAAAAGGAATGATTGGGGGGAGAAGAATGTCAAAATATGAAAGGCTTTTAATTTACCCACTTCTTTTTTTGGCTTTAGCTTACGGATTTTTTGGAAATCCTGCAATGCAAGCAAGTCAAGAAACAGCCGTTTTTAATAGGATAGAGGCTTCGGAAATAGTGATTAAGAATGATGATGGGGTTGAGGTAATTAAATTAAGGCCGCTTACTGAAGGTGGTGGAGTGTCAACTTATTCCAAAAGTGGATCCCTAGGTACTATGGTGACGGCAATGCCTGAAGGGGGATATATAGCAACATATTCTAAAAAAGGTGGTTATCCTCAGACTACGATAGCTTCTGATTTATCTGGGGGACGTTTTGAGTTAGAGAATGGTGTTCATATGGTTGGTGGTGATAGGGACGGGCAAATTACAATTTATAATAAAGATGGAAAACAAGGAATTTCATTGGGTGCTGGTGAAGAGGGTGGATTTTTAAACACTTTTTATAATAATGGCGTTCCAAGTTGCATGTTAAGAACTGGTTCTATAAGCTCAAACATATCAATTATTAACAAAACTGGTGAAATTGGTGTTATGGCAAGTAGTGGCGATCATGGTGGTAATATATTTACCAATAACGAACATGGGGATAGGCGGATATCTTTGGGGTTTACAGATGATAGACATGGAGCTATATTGGTTTATGACAGATACGGAGAATTCCCTGGTATTTATGGTCACAGAAGGTAACCAAGGCAATTTAATAATAAGTTTGTGGTTTTGGAATTATAACAGAATACCAAGAAAAAAATTAACCCCCATTAATAGGGGGTTTTTTCCTGCCTGGTGGGTATGCCTAAGTGAATAAAAAATACAACAAAAAAAGCATTATCAAAGTTATCAAAATAGTTAGTGTAGAACAACCGCTGCCTTTCCTTTTATCAGTAGGTTGGGCCTTAGGGGTTTCTTTGTTTGTGGTTTGCTTTTCTGGTGCTTCCTTTAATGAAATTTCTTCTTCTCCTATATGTAATTTATAGGTATTGCCTGATTTTTCTTTTCGGATAACGCCAGCACCTGCCATATATTTTAGAAAACCCGACCAGCTCTTCCCGCTAACATTTAACTTTTTCCAAATATCAGATTGTTCAATACCGGGTTCTTTATCTAAAATTCGAATAATCCGATCTGCCATGTTTGCTTTGTCGAGTGCTTCGTGGACCATTTCATAGTAATTAGGGTGAACAACAATAACTTGAAGGTCATGATGCAAGTTTCTTATCAGATCACGCCTTCGGAGTGCTGCAAAATAATTATAGCAGCTTATAACAGTCGGAAGAACCGGGATGTCTTCTCTTTCTTCTACATATGGAAGGTATTCGAGGGATTTTAGGCTCAAACTCAGTGCGGTTTTGTGGTCCCCGCTTTTTCTTGCCTTTTCCGCAGATTGCATCAGATCAAAATATTTGTCTCCAGAAATGTTTCAAACCTCCCTTCTCTGGTTTTTTCCAAACAGTCTTTCATAAAAGAAAAAAGCAAAAGGAGAGAAGTAAAAATAAGGAACCGGAGTCCAAACCCAAATAAATGTTTTACTTTTGTTTTACCGGGGTTTTCGACCCCTTTTAATAGGAGGTTTTTCCTTACCTGGTGATATGTAGTTAGCGGGCTATTCTTTTTCTTCTCCCTTTTCCTTACCGGGTTCTTCTATAAATTCTTCTAAAGCACTTTTAGGGACCCGAAGAAGGGAACCGAGTTTTACCGCCCTCAGTTTACCCTTTCTGATCCATATATAAACAGTGTTTTTCTTAACTTTAAACATTTTTGCTATTTCCTCAGGTGTAAAATACTCATTGGTTTCCATGACTATTCCCTCCCTTATAATAAATAATAACACAAAAGAATAAAACTTTCTACAAAAAACCCCTTGACTTTAAATTATTAACTATGTTATACTATGTAATACAAAATAATACTGTATAATAATTTAGAAAGGGGATGTGTAAAAGTGGGTATTGGAAAAACTTTGGAAGCTCCGGAAATCAGGAAACTTGTTTTGAGTAATGCGGGGGAAGCGTTTGAAACTGACCAGGCCAGGGAATTGGTTTTTGAGAGGCTCAACGCTAAGTTAAATGACCTTGAAGAGCAGGAACCTACTTATCGGGAAGCAAGAAGAGTAGTCAATGAGATGGTTGGAGAAGCCTTTGAAAAGATAGGAAAAGAGTTTGGTTTGAAACTGGAAGAAAGTATCAATACTGAAAACTCCTACACTATGGAAGGAGCTTACCTTGAAGGATTAAAAGATGGAATGAATTTTATGAAGAACAACTAAGGGGAGTCTACCTCCCCTCTTTTTTTCTCCTAAAATGTAATACAAAAAGGAGGTTATCAACTATGATTTTTTCTTTAAGGTTAAGGCCGGGGAAAGATGATGATATTCGGGAAAGATTACAGAAAATCAGTCCTGGAGAGCGCTCAAGGAAAACAAGAGAGGCCCTGAGAGCCTATTTAAAGCCTTTGAATAACCCGCCTAAGGTGTTAGGACCTACCGAAAAGAATAATCCCAGTGACAACGCCGGAAAATAACTTTTGGAGGTGTGATTAATGGCAAAGAGAAGGGGAAATAATGAAGGTTCAATTTACCTGAGAAAAAAATGCCCTTCCTGTAAAAAAGTTTCTTGCGCTCCAGGAAATAAAAAACCCTGGAACTGTGAAAAATGCGGGAAGGACCTTTCGAGAATTGAAGGCAGGTGGGCGGCAGTTGCTACAATAGGAATAAAGCCCCAAACAGGCAAACCAAATAGAAAAACCTTCTACGGTAAGACCCGGCGGGAAGCGGTGGAGAAAATGCAGGGGGTCCTTTCCGAAGTTAGATCGGGGACCTATGTTGAACCCACTAATATAACCCTTGAACAATGGTTAAACTCCTGGTTGGATGGAAGGAAAGGGCATGTAGCTTATTCCACCTGGAGAAACTACCGTAACATGATAAAGAACCACCTGATCCCCGAAGTTGGCAAGGTTAAAATGGTGAACTTAAAGACAAGGGATATTCAAGCTCTTCTAAACAGGAAAATGGAGGAAGGGGGGAGAAAGGACCGGAAAAAAGGGAGTTTGTCAAGCAGAACGGTTAAGTATATTTACCAAACCCTTAACGGTGCTTTAAAGCAGGCAATTAAAGAAAGAGTAATAGTCTTTAATCCTTGTGAGTCGGTAGAACTCCCCAAACAACACAAGGAGGAAATGAAGCCCTTAAACTGGCAGGAAGTCCAAAGGTTTTTGCAGGAAGCAGAAGGGAACCGTTATTATGCTGCTTATATACTTGAACTTTCAACCGGATTGAGAAAAGGGGAGTTGTTGGGTTTAAAGTGGGAGGACCTGGACTTTGAGAGAGGAACCCTTCTTGTAAAAAGGCAATTACTCCGGGTTGGGAAAGAGGAAGGCGGGTTGGTCCTGAGCGAACCAAAAACGAAAAGGTCCTCCAGGAAATTAACTCTGGACCAAAGCGTTTTAAACACCTTAAAAGAACACCGGAAGAAACAAGCTCAGGAGAAGCTCTTACTGGGAGAATGTTATCAGGATCAGGGTTTAATCTTTGCTACTGAAGAAGGAAAACCAGTTGAACCCCGGAACTTTACAAGGAAGTTTAAGCGGATTCTAAAGAGTGCAGGGCTGCCGGATATTCGTTTCCATGATATGAGGCACACCTTCGCAACTTTAGCCCTTGAAGCAGGTATCCCTGCAAAAGTAGTGCAGGAGTATTTAGGACACAGCACTATAACAATGACGCTGGACACTTATTCACACCTTACCCAAGATATGCAAACAGAAAGCGCTAAGATAATTGCAGGGTTTCTGGAAAATGGCAAAAAAAATAGGCCCTTAGCAGGCCAAGAATAAAGCAGATCGGATAAGCCTTTATTTGCCGGGGGTTGCAGTCCCGGTTTTTTCTTTGCTGAAAAACTGTTTTACTATTTGTTTTAATCGGGGTTCCAGAGCTTGCCTTAAACCCCGAAACCCCGCTTATTAACTGGAGCTGGCGACCGGATTCGAACCGGTTACCTGGTGATTACAAGTCACCTGCTCTACCGACTGAGCTACGCCAGCCTGCCTGCATTATTATAACTTAAAATAACGAAGTGGTCAAGATTT
>PWJC01000060.1 GCA_003560165.1 Bacteroidales bacterium | reverse complement strand
GGGGATAAGCACAATGCTTCCACCGCAATCGCAATGGTTCTTGTTGTCCACTCCCAAGGCCCAGCCTTGGTATCTGTTGCCGCAAGTGTCACATTTACCCATGGACGGGTTGCCGTATTCTGTCATTGTGTACTCCCTTTATGGTATTTTTCTGCCCAAGTGGACCAGTCAATCTTGTTTATCGCTATCTTATTCAGTCTGCTCAATAGAGATTATATGCGCATCACTCGGTAAATCGTCCTCAATAATACGAACGGCTTCACCAATACTTGACGCTTGGATCTCAATTTCTTTATCCCAGACATCAGGACCAATACCTCCCGCTACAACGGCTAAATAATTATAGCCATTGTTGTTTTTCCTCGCTTTCATAGCTCCTCCTCAGTATTGTTCAGCCCATGTGCTCCAGTCAACCCTATTTATCACCACCTTACACCGTCCATCACGGGCAATGTAGTCAATATCTAATTATCTAAGCAGAACAGGATCAATCCCAAACCGAAGACAAACTCTTTTTTCACTCAAAAACTCATGCTCGTGAAAGAAATCTCCCTCGGTTGGGTCTTCAGTTATAACATGATACATTCCTACCCATCCTGATTTAACTATACAAATCTGAGTGTCTCCTGCTATTATTAGCGTGTATTTTTTCGCATGATTTATTTCCATGTTTTTTGTCCTTGTAAATTGTTTTTTACAAATTACAGGGGAAAAGGGCGATGAGAAGATAAAGTTTATAGCACATTTAAAACTCAGGTGACAAAGTGTCTTGACACTATGTCACCCATCGTTTATGCCCCATAATCCAAACCATACCCACGACCCCTCCCCTCATTTATTAATACAACGAATACATTCCCAAAAACAAATCGTGATTTTCAAAATTCTTTTTCCAACTCGGAAAACTATTTCTTAAAAATATCCCCAAGTCTCAAGTCGTCTCCCTCCTTCCGCAAGGACGGATTTTTTAAAATCTCCTTAACGTCCCGCTCGATCAAGTCGATTCGCTTTACGAACCGTCGGATGTCGAAAACCATAGTCCGCTTGAAGCTATTCGGAACTCCTTCACTATCGACGAGCCTCATGGCGATAACGACCCCGAAGATAAACGATTTCGGAATCCCTAGGAGATCGCTTAACTTTCCAATTCCTTCCTCAAGGCTAATCGAAACTCGGTAGGACCGCCTCGGCGAGAAGCCCATTTTCATTTCCGGCGCTACGTCGGGCCCGTCCGATAGGATCATGTTGTTTCCCGAAAAGATTTTCTGAACCCGATAGATGTTATCGATCTCTTCGTAGAGGACGTTCTTCGCCCGCTCGATTCGACTTATCGCCCCTTGGCGATTTTTCCAAAAGACCTCAAGGCCGAAGGCCACAGATTCTTCGACGAAATCCACTTTCTTAATCCGCCGCCTTGACGCTTGGACGTCGATCATCGTCGAGATGTAAAGCGGCATCGACCGGATGGAAATGTTGGAATATGTTAGCAAGAGTAGACCTCCCTTAACTTAACGGCGGCCCGTTTCCAAGCGCCCCTGGCCCGATACTCGCTCACGTCCAAGGCCCGAGCGCAGTCGACGAGACAATAGTCAAGTTCTATCATTTTTTCCGCAACCTCCCTCTCCATGCCCCGAAGCGGAAGGCAGAAAAAAGCGTCCTCGTAGGTTCCGAAGACCGAGTCGCCCAAGTCGTCTAAGTCATCCATAACTCGAAGCGAATAGTAGCGATAACGGTCGATGAGTTTCATCCTGATGTTTCGGAGGATATAACTTTTATTGTTGAGTCCGTCGAGTGTCGCCAGCCAGCCACTTATAACTGCGTCTTGAACTAAGTCCTCTCGGTAGTTTTCGTTAAAAGAGTAAGAGAATGCCCTAGCGGCTCGATAGAGTTCTTTAATAGTCATTCTTACCACCTATTATTTTTTGAACTTTTACATTGTTATCGTTCATAGGACAATCAGTAAAATCATCTTTGACTAATTTTCTTTTAAGCATTAACTCTAAACATTCCATGTGAACAACAATAAAAACTTTAGGATGGGTTTTTCGTAATTTCGCTTCTTGCCATACTTTTGAATTTACCATGTAATCATCAGATTTAGTAAAAGATTTATTGCAAATTACACAACCTAAATATAACTTAGTCATATCTTCCACCCATTATCTTTCATATAGCGTTGATACTTTTCGAACTCGTCCATCTTTTTGATTTTCCCCAGGAGCTTTTCGAGTTCCGCGACGATAGAGTCTATAGCTTTTTTCGACTCAGGGTCTGGAAAGAAATCTCGAAGAGCGAATTGATGAGAAATTAAGCCTTTAACTCGCCAGATTAGGAAGTTTCTCTCCTTGGCCCATCTTTGTTTTTTAGAAATCATCTATACCCCCTTATATTTAATGTATTCTAAAGCCTCCGATTTAGAAAAGCCTTCTTTAATCATTGCATCGTACAAGAAGCGGTTCAACTTAGCTCGGAGAGATGCAAGCTCAATAAACTTAGGCAATGTTTCTTTAAATTGCCGGATAGACTCGTCCATAACAGCAGAATTAAAAAGTTTGTTTGAGTCGAGTTCTTTCATCTACAACAACTCCTTTTTTATATGATTTAACAAAATCATCTAAACCTTGAATTATTGCATCGACTGTTTTGATACTAAAATTAGTTAATGTTATTTTAACATGCTGAAATTGGATTTCTAAACCAGATGAAGTGAATACTACAGTCGGCTCGTCAAAAACCGGACGTATAGAGTCTGATACTATATCTAGTCTAGCATCTATTAAAATATTAGTCATCTTACCTCCTAATACACCAGATATACCATTCATTTTTGAAATCTTCAACGGCCCGACGACGATACTCAGGTGAAGAATATCTAGGGATTTCAAACGCACTCAGAACAATTATTTTCAACAGTTTACTTTCGTTTGTTCCTTTAACACCTTCGATTTCTCCAATCCCTAGCATATCCGACGCAGCCGATCCGGCTTGGCGAGCTTTCATTGTGTTCTCCGCAAGGCTTTCGACCGCTTTACAGATGTCGCTTGCGAAGGCCGGGAAGGCGAGTCCCAAGGCCAGGATACAAATTAAAATGGATTTTTTCATTTTCTTTCTCCTCAGTGGTTTTCGGCCCAAGTGGACCAGTCGATTTTATGAATCTTCACTACTTATCTCCCCTCCATCCATGACCAGTCCATCTCGTTTATCTGGTCAATCAAGCTAGAAATTGCATCTTCAAAAGGATCGTCGATTTTCCGCCTCATGCCCCAAAGCGCTTGAGAAGATTTTGAGACTATCGCTCGTTTTAGGTTGAAATCGGAGATTCCGTTTTCCTCAGCAATAGTCTGGACAGCATCCTCTAACTGCCGGGCCATCACTCCCCGAGATCGGCGGATCTCAATCGCCTCAGAAACCGGCATCGGCTCAAATAGCCCGTTTTCCTTTTGTCGAGTAAGGTAGCTTTTATCTATCTTTTTGATCGGCGGCTCGACGAGGGAAGGGGACTGAAGGCCGCTCTCGATGTGAGCAAACGCCATAGTGAAGAGATAGCTTTCGTAGTTTGCGGCGGGCATAATGTCGGATTCGGTCTCGTCCGTCTGGGCCTTGTCGACATAAAGTCGATGGAGCTTTTGGCACTTGTCTTTGATGTTGTCAGATTTTTCGATGTTCAAAAACAAGGGGTAGTTTCGGAACTCCTCAGGGACGATGATCGTCGGGATTAGGACGTCCTCGCCATATTGAACTTTGTCAATGGCCGCTAGTCGATGTTGGCCATCTATCACTTCGTAGCCGTTCGGACCCTCGACGACGATTACCGGAGTTATAAAGCCCGCGCTGACGGAGTTTATTAGTTTTTTTGAAAGGGCGGAGGAGAAAGGCCGTTGGTAGGGAAAGCCGACCAAATCTCCCCGACGAATCATCTCAAACTTAAAAATATGTCCTTTAATAGGTTCTTTGTAGTCCATATTAATTCTCCATTTTAATCTCGGTAAAGTCACCGGATGGGTTATGAATGTTTTCGAGGGCGCAGTTTTCTCGGTTTCCGTCTAGGAACTTGATTCGCTTGGGCACGACCCCTCGGAATGTCGCATACACCAGATGGGCCAAGTACCAAGTTTCTCGGGCAAGATTCAACTGAAGATAACCGAGGCCAGTTTTAAAAGGCTTTAGAAGTTTTCCTGATCTCTGGCTGTAAACTCTTCCGTCTTGATGGACAAGATAGCCTATAACCGGCGATTCTTCGAACTCTTCGTAATCATGGGGTTTCATCTTTTACTCCTAT